>DOKQ01000061.1 GCA_003510215.1 Erysipelotrichaceae bacterium | reverse complement strand
CACGCTCCAGCTCACCAGAAGCCAAGGCAATCCGATAGCCAATTTCGGGATGTTTCTTCATAACTTCCCATTCATCAGGGGTAAGAGGTCCTGGTTTGTTTAGAACACTTTCAGGGATACCGATTTTACCTATATCATGAAGAATGGATAAGATCTTAAGTTCGCTGATGTGATGTTCAGCCAGATGCAGTTTTTCACCCATGGCTACACACAAATCACTGAGACGAGTTGCATGTTCCTTGGTTTCATGACTCTTTTCAGCCAGAGTTGTAACAATCGAGTTGAGTAAGGCATTTCGTAAACTTCGCTTTTCAGAGAGTTTATTACTGGTTAGATGTTGTTGTGCTTTGGTTTGTAAATCCAGGATGTTTTTTGCCTGATACTGATGTGCATACCCATAACTGATACTTAATTGTTCCAACGGTTTTGATTTTTGAGCATTGAATGCATCTATGCGTAAGCGAATTTGATCTAGAATTTCTTTAACCATCTCTTGAGTCGAATGGTGAACATAAACCATAAACTCACTTCCACCACTGCGAGCCATAATATCTGATTCTTTGATACATTGCTTTAGTATCGAAGAAAATTCAGTAATCAGGAAATCTCCGTAGTCAAATCCCATAGAATCGTTGACGAGTTTGATTCCATTGATATCAAAGATCATAAGGGAAAATGGATGATGGTCATAGGGGAGATTGTGTAAAAAAGATTGCAGAAAATGGCGGTTGTATGTGTCAGTCAAGGAGTCATGAGTAGAAATATAGAGGATTTCTTCAACCTGCCTGTTCTTATCTGTAACATCACGAATAAAAAGGAAGATATAAAGTCATCCGTTTGTATCACACTGGCATTGATATCCATCACAAGGGTATATCCATCCTTGCGCTTGTGAGTGGACTCGAATCGGTGATGTTTAAGTTCGATGACTTTTTGCAATTGATTACGTACATGGTGCTGATTGCCTGAATCAAAATCGGTAATGAATCGGCCGATGAATGTTTCTTTGCTATAACCTAGCATGGTACAGGCTGTGGCATTCACATTGATAATTCTTCCGTGTTTGTCTAAAAGGAAGAATCCATCGGATGTGGTCTCGATAATTGAGTTATACAGTTCTTCTGCTTTTAACTGTTCCGTCAGATCAATACCAACCGATAGAAGTAAATTTGAGCCCGTTGCATCTTCGCCAATATTTGAAGTATAGAATGCAAGATAAATATCAGATCCTGACATTATTTTAAGTGTCAAAATCCCATCAAAATGATTATCCTTCGTTGAAACTAGCTGTTCAAAGATGGCTTGACTTTCTTGTTTATCTGTCTGAAGTGAGTGAGCAAGCCACACTTGCAGTGATGGCATATCTTCTAAGGAATATCCAATCGTTTTTTCCCAGGATGGGTTAAGCGAAACTATTTCACCGGATTCTTTGTATACAATGGAAGGTACTGGAGAGTTGGCAATCGCAGATTGAAATCGATGCTGATTCATCTGACTTGATATAATGGATTTCATCATCTGTTGATTCTGATGGTTTAGATTTCTGTGCATGTGAACCACAATCAGAGAAAAGCCAATCCCTGTTGTTTGTGTCACAAGAATATGTAGTAGCCATACCCGTTTATAGTCAACAATCGCGAGTGAATCAAAGTATCCTGCATAAAGAAAAATCGTGACATAAAGGGAGATAAGAAGATTTAACCCGAAGAAATAACGTAACGACTGTGGCTCAAGCATCAGCGAAGCTAGAAATAGGGTAGCCAAAAGAAGGATCATCCCTGCACTTGATAGAGCAGCCATAAAAATAACCGCAAAACTTACCAGAAGCAGAAAAATGAGTAAAACAAAGGATCGGGATTGCTCTGAATTATGTTTGTTTATCAAGATGATGCCTGTAATGATGGCTAGTGTGGCTTGAACGAATCCATAGATAATCAATCCATCCTGATAGAACAAATAGGAACCAAGGAACATGAGTGGGATTCCGCCAATTAAATAGACAGAAATGGCAATGATAAAAATCTGCTGTTTCCAGTAGTCCAAAGTTGATTTATCCTGTTTCGAATCAACAACCAGTTTGCTCGTTAGCCACTGACTTGCTAAATCAAACCACTTTCTTTTCGGGTGATTAACATTCATATGATTCCCCTTTTTATTTTGTTCTACCGTTTTTAAGTGAGTTTGTTAAGATGTCTGCCCGAAATTAAGCATTGAAAATGACTTTAATCTTCTTTATACTTTAAATGTATGAGGTAAATATATGAAATTTGTAAATCGCATCTGGGAAAACGATGATGTTCTGAATGGAACAGAGAGAAAAATTGTTCAATTTTTGGTAGCAAATATTGATACAGTGGCAAACATGACGATACAGGAACTGGCAGATACTCAGTTCGTGGCTCCAAATACGATTTTGCGCATGTGTAAAAAACTTGGATTTAGTGGATACAGTGAGTTGAAAATGGCGATTCGTCTTGAATTGTCTGAAGGCAATACAGCAACACCGACCATGAGTATCGATCATTTGATTGTAAAAACCAAGACGTTGTTAAGTATGCAAACCGTAGAGGATGTTGCGAGAATTATCGATACTGCCGAGAAAATCATTGTCTTAGCCATGGGACTTTCTAGAATCAGTGCACAGGAACTTGTCATGAGATTACAACATATTGGTAAGGACATTTACTTATATACAGACCCACATGTAATGTATTTCAATGCGCGAAAACTTAGTGAAAGGGACGCTGTAATTATTGTCAGTGTTTCTGGTGAAACTGAACAACCAGTCAAGGCAAGCTATATTGCGAAGCAGCAAGGAGCAAAGGTCATCTCCTTAACGGGACTTAGTCAGAATCGAATCAGTAAGATATCTGATATTCAGTTGTATGGAATGGTAGATCCCATTTATATTGGTGGTATTGATGTAACGCATCGAATTAGCTTCTCCTATATCCTAGCCGAAATTTTTCAGGCGTATGTTGTACTTACGAATAAAAAGATTGAAAGTAAAAAACATGTTTAAAAATCTACATTTTGTGGATTTTTTTCAATTTGTGTATTACCTGACAGAACGGCCCATATCTATTGTTAGAATAGTAAATTGTGGATAGAATGAAGGCAGTTACGAAAGGGGTAATGTTATGAAAGATTATATGCAGAAGTTAGGTAAGGCATTGATGATGCCTATCTCCATCATTGCGGCAGCAGGTCTATTTTTAGGAATTGCGGCAGCACTCCAAAACCCGAATATTGTAGGTGCATCCTTTATCGAGATGACCCAACTCCAACTTGCTATTGGATTTGTACGTAGACTTGCTGGAACACTTTTTGGCAACTTACCAATCTTATTTGCAGTTGCCGTAGCTATTGGACTTTCCAAAGATGAGAAGCCTACAGCCGCGTTTGCATCCGTTATTGGTTTCTTGGTATTCCATGTAACATTGAACTACATCTTACAAGTCGCTGGAATTACTGCAGCGAATACAACAGTGGCTGCACTTATGGAAAATGGTATGAGCAATTATGATGCATTGCTTGAATCATCTAAATATGAGTCAGTGTTGGGGATCTTCACCCTTCGCATGAACGTCTTTGGTGGGATTGTCTCCGGTTTGACAGTCGCCTGGTTGCACAATCACTTCTATCGAATTGAGTTACCAACAGCCATCAACTTCTTTGGTGGACGTCGCTTTGTTCCAATTATTACAACAGTTGCAGTTCCTGTGATTGCACTTGCCTCGTATTTTATTTGGCCGGTATTCAATAATCTTATTGTTGGATCAGGAAACTTGATTTCAGCAGCAGGATTATTTGGAACATTTATCTTCGGATTCCTTGAACGTATTCTCATTCCAACGGGTCTTCACCATATTCTAAATCAGACAGTTCGCTTTACAGCTGTTGGTGGAACCGCGATGATTGATGGCAATCAAGTCATTGGAAGCCTTCAAATCTTCAATGCAGCACTTGCAAGCACGTCAAATATTGATATCAGTATTTTTAGAGAAGCGTCACGTTTCTTAGCACAAGGAAAGATTCCTGTGATGATGTTTGGTTTGCCTGGAGCAGCGCTTGCCATGTATCAAACAGCCAGTGAAGATTCAAAAGGTCGTGTCAAAGCACTAATGATTGCGGCGGTTGCAGCTTCGTTTACAACTGGAATTACAGAACCACTTGAATTCTCATTTATCTTTATTTCGCCGATTCTATTCTTATTCCATGCCATCATGACAGGATTAAGTTTCATGCTAAGCAGTTTCTTGGGAGTCAGTATTGGTAATGTCCAAGGCGGAATCATTGACTTGTTCGTCTTCGGTATCTTCAGAGGATTTGAAACCCGTTGGTACTTCTCCTTAGTGTTAGGTATTATCTTCTTCTTTGCTTACTATTATGTATTCAAATATGTTATTGTCAGATTTAAAGTTGAAACACCGGGTCGTGAAGAGAATCTGGTTGAAGGATCGGATGTCGTTCTTCCAAGTGATATGAGTTCAGTGGCGAACTTGATTATTGAAGGTCTTGGTGGTAAGGATAACATTCAAACCGTTGACAATTGCTTTACACGCCTTCGAGTTGAACTTAAGGATATGGCGAAGGTAGACGAATCAGTCATAATGCAGTCAAAACCGGCGGGTATCATTAAAACTGGAGCAACATCGATTCAAGTAATCTTTGGTCCAAAAGTTGAAAAAATATCAAATGCAGTTAAAGATTCATTAAAATAAAGGAGTAGTTACATGAAAAAATTTAAAATCGTTTTGGTAGGTGGAGGTTCTACATGGACACCAGGGATACTAAAATCTCTGACAAATCATAAGGAAACTTTTCCGTTAGATCAAATTGTACTCTATGATGTAGATGAAGAAAGACAATCAATCGTTGCTCAGGCTGGAGAAATTCAATTTAGAGAAGAAAGTCCTGAAACCAAGTTCATTTACACGACAGACAAAGAGATTGCATTTAAAGATAAGGATTTCATCCTTTGTCAAATGCGCACTGGCGGATACCCTATGCGACTTAAAGATGAGCAGATACCCATGTCATTAGGAGTGATAGGGCAAGAAACCTGTGGCCCTGGTGGATTTGCTTATGGAATGAGATCGATTCGGGACATGATTGAGCTTGTTAATGATGTTCGTACATACAGTCCTGAAGCTTGGATTATTAATTACACAAATCCTGCTGCCATCGTGGCGGATGCATTATCTCTTGTCTTTCCTGAAGACAAGAAAATCTTAAATATATGTGATCAGCCAGTAAACCTGTTGCGCTCCTATGGGCGATTGATGGAAGTTGACGAGAAAATCTGGGAACCTGTCTACTTTGGATTGAATCATTTTGGATGGTTCACTCATCTCTATGATAAAGACGGTAATGACTATGTTCCATTAATCAGAGAAAAAATCTCTAAGAATGGTTTTATACCTGTTGATGCAGAGCAAAGAGATAAATCGTGGTTAGACACCTACGGTATGGTTAAGGATATACTGGATGATTTTCCAGACTACTTGCCAAATACATATTTACAGTACTATCTGTATCCAGAGTACAAGTATCATAAAATGGATCCCATCAATACTCGTGCCGTCGAAGTCATGAAGGGCCGCGAAAAGCGGGTGTTTGAAGAATGTGCAGCTATTGTAGCCGCAAATACGACAAAGGACTCCAAACTGGTACACAATGACGCTCATGGTGACATGATTGTTGAAGTTGCGGAATCAATCGCACATAATCGAAACAAGATTTTCATTGTTATTCTGAAGAATGATGGACTTATCGCAAATGTCAGTGACTCTGCGATGGTCGAAGTCGCAGCTACTCTTGGCAAAAATGGTCCGCGTGCTTTTGGGGTTGGAGAGGTTTCGACCTTCTACAAAGGATTAATAGAGAATCAGTTTGCCTACGAGCGTCTAACGGTTGAAGCTTATCTTGAAGGATCCTACAAGAAAGCGTTAATGGCATTAACACTAAATCGAACAGTTATTGATGCTAAAAAAGCTCGCAAAGTACTTGATGCATTGATAGAAGCAAATCAAGGATACTGGCCTGCACTTAAATAGTTATAAGAAGAACACCTCGCGGTGTTCTTTTTACATAAGATTGACAGGGACTTTGAAGACAACTTTTTGAACCTGTGTGGTAGATTTAGCCGTAAGACCAGGGCAGTGGGCATCCTCAGGGAAGAAAATCGCCAGATCATTTGAATAAAGTAGCCAGGTATAATCAGGTTTCTGATGAGTAAACAACTGGGCATCACTAACTTCTGTGTAATCAACAGTCGTGACTAAAGATTTAAGTGTCGAAACATCCATGCGCTCTTCACCGGATAGCATCAACTGAACATCCACATACTTCTTATGAGCTTCATACATTGCTCCTTCAACATCTTTAGTCGAATACTGTTGGACCATGGCGAAGATACCGTCACCCAACTCATGTCGACCCAGAGATAGGTTGGACAAATCAAGAGTTTCGATAAATTGGATAAAACGCTGATACAGAATTTCTGATAATTGATATGGTTTGGTTGAATAAAGCATAGGTAAGTCTCCATTTCTTTGCTATAGGTAGATTATAATCAAAATTGTTTGGAATAAAAGCAAAATGGACAATAATTTTTAAGTGTGTTAAAAAGTGCAAATTGTCCATTAAAAAATGAAAAATGTAACCGTATACAAGTATGAGATAGTTTGTTATAATTCGATTGTGGAATGATACTCCAAAAATAAGGCGAGAAATGAAGTTTGATTTCAATAATTGGAGTGTCAACGGTACAACAAAAAGGAGGGACTGTACACATGAAAAAACGAATAGCGATATTAATGGTGCTATTACTATCATTAACTTTGGCAGCTTGTTCAACACCAACTGAACCAGATCCAAATGGAAATGGTGACCAAAAAGACCACGTATTCTATGTAACCATTTTAACAGGGGATACAACAGACAAATTCCCACATCTATGGAATAACCGTGGTGCTATCTTCCAAGTGACAACATTTAGAAGTTTATTTCTTCCAAATGCGGAACTTACCGAAGTAAAACCAGACCTAGCTTCTTCTTATGAAATCTCTGAAGATGGATTAACTGTCGAAGTAGTAATGAAGGATAATCTCAAATGGTCAGATGGCCAACCTCTAACTGCAGCTGATGTTGAGTTCTCAATTAAAACAAATTTGAAAGCCGCAGTATCTAATGGTATCTATACCAATGCATTTACAAAAATTGAAGGTGCTTCTGCTTATAAAGAAGGCAGTGCTGATTCAATTAGCGGATTAGAAGTTGATGGAAATAAAGTTACATTTACATTAACAACACCTGTTGGTAACTTCATTCAAGTGTTGGGGCAATTCGCAATTTACCCAAAACATAAGTTGGAGAATGCTGATCCACTTGAACTACACAATAACGACTTCTGGAAGCTTCCAGTTTCTAATGGTATGTACAAAGTTACTGAGTTTAATTCAGGGAACTACTTCATTCTTGAACTGAATGAACATTACGAAGGTACGAAACCAAAAATCGAAAAAATCCAAGTAAACTTTATTGCGGATGCAATTGCGGCTGCACAATCAAACAAACTTGATTTCTACAACACCAATTCAACTGATCAAATCAGTGAACTAAGTAAACTTAGTGCTTACAAAGCAACGCCAGTAGACATCCTGTTCTACCGTTACTTAATCCCTAACATTAAGGATGCTACCGGTAAAGTAAATCCTACAGTGAACGATGTACGCGTTCGTGAAGCAATCATTCGTGCCATTGACCGTAAGGCAATCGCGGAAAGTCTATATCCTTCATTAGCCGCTCTATCCAATGCGGGTGTACCACTTGATCACTCAGCATACAACTCCAGTATCGATGGTTATGCTTATGATCCTGTGAAGGCAAAAGCCTTGCTAGAAGAAGCAGGATTTGACTTTAGCAAGACATTAAAATTACGTATGTATCATACAGACCAAACTTCCATTGACTTTATGGATGCTGTTGCATACTATTTAGGTGAAGTAGGAATTACTGTAGATTTAGCTGTATTCCAAGGTGATGCAACTTCCGAACTATTCCAAGTTCGCGACTATGACTTCGCACTAAAGAACCTGTCCGCTTTCGGTTTTGAAGAGTGGTATGGTGAATACGCATCCACAAATGCAAACTTCCGCAATATTCTTGGTGGAGAAACAGCATTTGACGAGTTAATAGAGCGTTTAAATGCTTCAACAGAAGCAGCAGAACGTGCAGAAATTCTAAAAGAACTTCAAGTTCTCGAACAAGAGCTTCTGTACAAACTTCCATTACTCCAATTAAAGAATGTGATCTTTATTAACAACGATCGTATTTCTGTACCTTCGAGTGTCAAATTTGGCAACCCTTGGTACAATCATGACATTCAATTTGAGGCGTGGAGCTTTAAGTAAACTTTGTGTAGGGTGTGGTTAATCAATCACACCCTATCTTTCATCAAAGAGAAAGTGGTGGCTTTATGGCAAAATTTCTAGTAAAAAAAATCCTGGCAATGATTCCGATGCTCTTGGCAATAAGTGCAATGGTTTTCTTTGCTCTCGAACTGACCCCAACCGATCCTATCAACTATTTAATCTCACCAGATATGGCCTCAAGTGCAGGAAACATTGAAGCGCTTCGTGAATCTCTTGGACTAAATGATCCGGCGATTATCCGTTACTTCCGCTGGTTGTTCAATTTAATACGTGGAGATTTTGGATATAGCATTATATCCGGAACATCCATCCGAGAAATCATTATGCTAAGATTACCGGCAACTCTTGAACTTGCACTTGTTTCTTTAGTTCTATCGACCATTATCGGTATCGGCATAGGACTATTATCTGCCATTAATCAGAATGGATGGATTGACTATGTTGGACGTGTGATGGGCGTTGTCGGAATATCGATTCCACAATTCTTCTTCGGTATTGTGGTCATTCAGATTTTTGCGATTCAGTTTGGATGGTTACCCTTTGGCTCACGTATGGCTCCAGGTCAGACAGCCTTCTTTGATCGACTCCATTTCATGGTTTTACCTGCATTTACCATGGCGATTGCCATGACAGCTGCACTTTTACGTTATACCCGAAATTCAATGCTTGATGTATTAAATAAAGACTATATAAAACTTGCCCGCTCCAAAGGGATACCTGAATGGAAAGTATATCTGAAACACGCGTTTCGGACAGCACTTCGCCCGGTACTCGTAATTCTGATTTTCCGTCTGCCAATTTTGATTGGAGGATCGATTGTCATTGAATCTGTCTTCTCCTGGCCAGGGATTGGAAGTGTCATCCTATCATCCATTTCCGCAGGGGATTATCCAGTGATTATGGTTACAACTTTGCTTGTGGCGGCAGCAATACTGATTTCAAGTATCTTTGTTGATATTGCAACGGCGTTATTGGACCCGCGCGTACGCTTTGAATAGGAGGATAAGATGAAAAAACAAAAAACAACCACATCTTCAATGGCAAAGCGCACATGGCAGAAGTTTCTAAAAAACAAGCTGGCTATGCTTGGGCTGATTGTCTTCGTCGTATTTGTACTCGCATCACTAGGTGCACCTATATTAACCAGTTTTGATCCAAATAAGATTAACTTGGCAAATATTTCAAGATCACCAAGTTGGACTCATATTTTGGGAACTGACCGATTGGGACGGGATGTCTTTTCCCGGATCCTCTATGGTGGAAGAATATCCATTTTTATCGGTGTTGTCAGTGCACTCTCAGGAACCATTATTGGCGTTGTCTTTGGAAGTGTCGCTGGGTACTTCGGTGGCAAAATTGACACTTTACTCGTTCGAATTTCAGAAATTTTCCTAACCTTCCCACAAATGATTCTGATTCTGGTCATGGTTTCATTTCTAGGTCCTGGGATTTCCAATCTTATTATCATCTTTTCAGTCACAGGATGGATGACAACCTTTCGAATGGTTCGAAATGAATTTCTCTCATTAAAGGAAGAAACGTATGTGGAAGTCAGTCGTGCCTTTGGCATCAGTGACACATCCATCATGTTTAAACAGATCTTACCTAATACGATGTCACCTATCGTAGTTGCCATGACCATCAATATTGCCAACTTCATTCTTCAGGAAGCGGGTCTGAGCTTTATTGGTCTGGGTGTACCATCCACATTACCAACATGGGGAAATATTATCAATGCCGCAAAATCCGTTGAAGTTATCCGAAACTTCTGGTGGTTATGGTTATCTCCAGGTTTGGTTATTTCAGTTTTTGTGCTGGCAGTTAACTTTCTAGGTGATGGCTTACGCGATGTTTTAGATCCGAAACAGTAAAGGAGGCTTTATGCAAAACGAACTAATATTAAAAGTTGAAAATCTACATACAAGCTTCACTGTCGGACCACTAAACATTCCGATTGTTAAAGGTGTAAGTTTTGAAGTTTATAAAGGAAAAACTCTTGCCATTGTCGGAGAATCCGGTTGTGGTAAAAGCGTTACAGTTCATTCCATTGTACAACTACTGCCACGCAATGGCCGCATTGATCAGGGAACAGTGACGTATATTGAAGACAATGAAGAAGTTCGACTGGATCAACTTCAACGATATGGAAAGAAAATGCGCAAAATCCGTGGAGAAAATATTGGAATGGTATTTCAGGATCCAATGACTTCGCTTAATCCAGTCTATAGAGTCGGAGATCAGGTAGCAGAAAGCCTGATGCAGCACTTTAAAATGAAGAAAAAAGATGCGATGAAGGAAGTTATCAGTATGCTCAAAAAATTGGGTATTCCTGATCCTGAAAGTCGTATCAACGACTATCCGCATCAGTTCTCCGGTGGCATGAAGCAGCGGGTAGTGATTGCAACAGCCATGATCTGTAATCCGGATATTATTATTGCGGATGAACCGACCACAGCGCTGGATGTCACCATTCAGGCACAGATTATGGAACTGATGAAGGAACTTCAGGTAAAATACAATAAATCCTTAATTTTGATCACACATAACATGGGCTTGGTAGCTGAAATGGCTGATCAGGTAGCAGTTATGTATATGGGTCGAATTGTGGAATATGGTTCACTTACGGATATCTTTGAACATCCAAGTCATCCATATACCAAAGCGCTCTTACGCTCTGTCCCTGTACTTGGAAAGCAGGAAGGGGAACTACTGGAAACCATTCCAGGTTCAACCCCAAACCCACTGGATTGTACTGTTGGCTGTGAGTTTGCGGATCGCTGCGAATTTGCCCAAGAAAAATGTCGTATCAAGGATGTACCGTATCGTCAATTAACACCGACTCATCAGGTGCGATGTACCTTGTTTGAAGAACATCCGGAGGTGGTTAAATGAATCAAAAAGAAGTTCTATTTGAAATAAAGAACCTTAAAAAATACTATCCTATTTATCGCGGATGGCTCAAAAAACATGTAAATGATGTGAAAGCTTTGGACGATGTCTCCCTCACGATTTATAAGGGTGAAACACTGGGTATCGTGGGTGAATCCGGCTGTGGCAAGACCACACTTGGAAAAACCTTAATGATGCTTCAAAAACCAACCTCAGGAACTATGAGATACAATTTTGGACCTGACTTCAAAGACTTGACCCAGCTTAGCAAAAGTGAATTATTTGAATATCGTAAGAAAGCACAGATGGTCTTTCAAGATCCATATACATCATTGAATCCACTCAAGAAGATTTTTCAAGCATTTGAAGAGCCTTTGCTTGTTCATGGAGTCAAGGATAAGGAAGAAAGATGGGCGAAAATGAAAGTTGCCTTGGATATGGTGAATCTTCGTGAGGATTATCTGTATCGATATCCCCATGAGTTTTCAGGAGGGCAGCGACAACGCTTAAGCATAGCCCGAGTACTTGGGTTATCTCCTCAGATGATTATCTGTGATGAACCCGTCAGTGCGCTGGATGTTTCCATTCAGGCACAGGTATTGAATCTGATGAAGCAAATCCAAAAAGACATGGATTTAACCTATATCTTCATTGCTCATGATTTATCTGTTGTTCAATATATGAGCGATCGAATTGTTGTCATGTATCTTGGTAAAATTGTTGAGATAGCTGATCGCAATGAACTCTATGAAAAACCATTGCATCCGTATACACAGGCATTACTATCGGCCATTCCAGTCCCAGTGGTGAATCAGAAGAAGGATCGAATTATCCTCGAAGGGGATGTACCGAGTCCAATCAA
>DOKQ01000045.1 GCA_003510215.1 Erysipelotrichaceae bacterium | reverse complement strand
CTGGATCCTTCGATATGTCTTGTTGTCTCTGATTCTCGTGGTAGCGCGGGGGTGAGTGAGTTTGGAATGAAGTTTCCAGAACGAGTGGTTGAAGTCGGTATTGCCGAGCAGAATCTGATTGGTATCGCTTCAGGACTTTCCGTTGGAAAAATCAACCATTTGTGGCATCTCCATCCTGTTTTATCACTGCACGTAGTTTAGAACAGTTAAAAGCTGATATTGCATATAACAATTTGCCCGTCGTTGTTGTGGGTGTGAGTAGTGGGGTAAGTTATGGGCAGTTGGGCTTTACTCATCATACGTTACATGACTTTGCAGTTATGGGGTCATTGGCTAATTTTAGAGTGTTTGCACCTGCAGATGCTTACGAAATGAAGGCTGTTTTGCAGAGGGTATATGAAGATGCTGTGCCTACCTATATTCGTATTGGTCGTAATGCCGTACCTGTGGTGCATACCGGAGTCATTGAGGATTTTAAAGTAGGGCAGGGAATTTCTTTGAAAAAAGGAAGTGATGTGACAATCATAGCTACAGGTGAAATGGTAGCTACGGCTGTTTTAGCATCAGAAATCATTGAACAATCTGGGTTTTCAGTAGGTGTTGTAAGTATGCCAACGATTAAACCTTTGGATAAATCATTGATTGTTGACTTAGCAAGCAAATCTAAAATTCTAGTGACCCTTGAGGAACATACAGTTGTGGGTGGTTTAGGTAGTGAAGTTGCTCGAGTCGTTAGTGAGTATTGTCCAGTTCGTTTAAAAACCTTGGGTTTTGCAAGTGAGATTCTAGTAACGGGGAGCAGTGAGGAAATTAAGGCTCACTATGGTCTTGATGCCAGTGGAGTTGCCACAACCATTTGTTCTCTTCTAAGGAATGAGTTATGAGTTTCTCATTAGCGATTGATCAAAGTACGACAAGTACAAAAGTAGCTATTATTAATTCAAACTTTGAAATTGTGGATGTAGAATCGCGCAAACATCATCAGTACTATCCGCAGGATGGGTGGGTTGAGCATGACGCCGAAGAAATTTACTTACAGTTAATTGAGTGTGTTTCAACTTTGATGAGTCGAAACAAAATGTCAATTGAGTTTATTTCATTAACGAATCAGCGGGAAACATCTGTTGTTTTTGATCGGTTTGGTCATCAGTTGCATCGTGCCATTGTCTGGAAGGACATCCGTACAACTTCACAGTGTGAGAGTCTTAGAGTGTTTGAACATGAGATTTTTGAGAAAACGGGTTTACTTGTAAATCCATATTTCAGTGCTACTAAGTTTGCTTGGTTACAAAAAGTAGTGGGTCATCGGGATGCTTTATATGGAACGATGGACAGTTATTTAATCTATCGTTTATCTGGAGAGTTTGTTACTGATATGACGAATGCTTCCCGCACGTTGCTTTTTGATATTTATAAGAAGAAATGGGATGATCGGTTGCTTGAACTATTTGATTTATCAAAGATTCATTTACCGACAGTGCTTGACTGTGATTCCATTTTTGGATATACAGATTTTGAGGGGGTTTTAAAGAAAAAGTTGCCGATTGTTGGGGTTATGGGTGATTCTCAAGCAAGTTTGTTTGCTCAAATGTGTTTTCAAACAGGTGATACGAAGGTAACCACTGGGACTGGATGTTCACTGCTTGTAAACATGGGAGAAAAGGTTGTTAACCATCGTATGGATGTTCTTTCAACGATTGGTTATAGCCTTAATGGTGTTACAACTTATGCGAGTGAGGGTATCATTCAGAGTTGTTCAGATACGTTGAACTGGTTGAAGGAAATTGGTGTTATCGGGGATGAGAGCGAGTTAAATCAGTTTACCAACTTGGATAGCCATGGAGTTGTTCTCATTCCGGCTTTCTATGGCGATGGAGTTAATTCGGGGTCAAGTCGTTTGAATGCGATGATTGCTGGTATAACTCGAAATACTTCAAGGGAAGATATTGTTAAAGCAGGGTTGAAGTCGATTCCAATGCAAATCTATGATGCGATTAAACAAATGGAAGAACGTCTTTCCATTAAGGTTAGTAAGTTGTTTGTGGATGGGGGTGCGAGCCAAAATCCACTGCTAATGTCGTTTTTGTCTGAACTATTGGCAGTTCCCGTGGTTGTAAGTAAACAACATAGTCTTTCGATGGTTGGATCAGCCATGATGGGCTCTTTGGGGTTTTATAAACAGGGATTGGATGATCTTGTCAAAATGATTGAAAATCGCTATGTTATCTATTTGCCGAAAGGTAAGAACTTGAAGTTTTATGAAGATGAATTGGAAATGTGGAGGAAAGCAATGAACGTCGTTGCTAAGTAAAAAAAATGATGAACTATTCAGTAAAAATGGGATTTATTCCTACGCGTAGAGATATTTTCTCTAAAAAAGATGCTCAGCTTTATAAAAATAGAATTATGGAAAAGTTGTCAGAGTTGAATGTGGAGTTTGTGGATATTGAGGACATTAATGAGGAAGGTCTTTTGTTTGATCCGAAGGATGTTGTTAAGGTTGTGGATAAGATGACAGCTGCGAAGGTGGATTGTCTGTTTTTCCCTCATTGCAACTTTGGTTCAGAAGATTTAGTCGCGGAAGTGGCGCGCAAAATGAAGCTGCCTACCTTATTGTGGGGACCAAGAGACGAAGCGCCACTTTCCGATGGAAGTCGCTTGCGTGATTCTCAGTGTGGCTTGTTTGCGACGGGTAAAGTGTTGCGTCGCTTTGACGTTAAGTTTACCTATATGACAATGTGTCGTCTTGAGGATCGTCAGTTTGAAGAAGGCATTTTTCGTTTTATTGCTTCGAGTAATGTGGTAAAAGAGTTTGGCTCATTGAAAATCTTGCAGATTTCGACGCGTCCAGCTACGTTTTTGACTGTGATGGCAAATGAAGGCGAATTGCTTGAGCGTTTCAATATCCGTATTCACCCAATCTCACTTTCAGATTTAAATAAGGAAATAGAGGTTGTGAAGAAAGATCCAGAGCGCTATGAGTCTTATGTGAAGTATCTTAAAGAACATACCATTTTGAAGGTGAAGCCTGAGGCTGTCATTCAGACGGCGTGCATGCGCGTGGCTATGGAAAGTCTGGCAGAGCAGTATGGATGTAAGGCCATTGCGATTCAATGTTGGAGAGCTTTGCAGGATGTGACGGGGATTTTCCCATGTGTTGCCAACTCTTTACTGACAGATGAAGGCATTCCGGTGGTTTGTGAGACAGATATTCATGGAGCGATTTCTTCAATTATTGCTCAAGCAGCCGCTATGGGGAAAGCCACATTCTTTGCGGATTGGACGGTTCCTCATCCGGAAAATGAAAATGGTGAGCTGTTGCAGCATTGTGGTCCTTGGCCGTTATCGCTGCTTGAAGATAAGGCTACTTTTGGTGCTCCGTTTGCGTTTGATCATTCCCATCCTGGATCACTTCATGGTAAACTTAGAAATGGGAAGATGTCGTTACTAAGATTTGATGGCGATCATGGGAAGTATTCAGTTTTGTTGGGAAGTGCGAAGTCGATTGATGGTCCGTTCAACCATGGTACTTATGGTTGGATTGAAGTGAAGAATTTGAAAAAACTTGAGCATAAACTTGTTACTGGACCTTATATTCATCATTGCGTCGGTGTGTTTGATGATATTCTTCCGGTTGTTGCTGAAGCATTTAAATATATTGGTGGTGTAGAGATGGATTATTATGATGACATTGAGGAGCTTGTGGAAGCGAAGTTAAGAGGTGAGGACGTTGCGTATTTCGATTAATCAGCGCAGTTTTGAAAAGAATGGTCAGCCATTTTTCTATCTGGCAGATACCTGTTGGAGTGCTTTTACGAATATAACCGATACAGATTGGTTATATTATTTGAAACATCGCAAATTGCAGGGGTTCAATGTGTTGCAGATAAATATTCTTCCTCAGTGGGATGCTTCGGTTTTTGAGGGTAGAATTATGCCTTATTCACTGAATGAGCAAGGCGGTTTTGATTATTCGAAGATTAACTTAGCTTATTTTGAGCATGCACAGTCGATGGTAGAGATTGCGACGACCATGGGGTTTGAGGTGGCTTTAGTCATACTTTGGTGCAATTATGTACCTAGTACCTGGGCAAGTCAGATGAGTGATGTAAATATTATGCCGAAAGAATATATTCGGGAATATGTACAACTGGTGGATCAGTATTTCTCAAAGTTTGATCCGATGTATGTCATTTCGGGGGATACCGATTTTAATGAAGTTTCAACGGAGTACTATGAGATTGCGATGGATGAAATTTGTCGGTTATCTCCGAAGACACTTAAGACTACGCATATCAAGGGTAGATATTTACAGATTCCTAATAGTTTAGTTAATAAAATGGATTTTTATATGTATCAGAGTGGACACAATGCGGAACCTCAGAATGCAAATATGCCCTATTTTCAGGCGGAACATTTCTATAAGAATTATCCTGTGAAACCCTTAATCAATTCGGAGCCTTGCTATGAACAGATGGGATTTAGCCGTGGTTTATTTGGGAAGTGGAGTCAGGATGATGTTCGTAAGGCGGCGTATCAAAGTGTGTTGAGTGGTGCGTTTGCGGGAATCACCTATGGCGCTGCCGGGGTCTATCAGTGGCATACACCTGACAGCTACTTTGATGAGTTGATGGGTGAGGGATTTGCGCGTTGTGAGGATTGGATGAAGGCATTGCATTATCCCGGAGCCTGGGATTATGGTTGGCTCAAGGAGCACATGGAGTCCATGTCCTTTGAAACGATGGTTCCTGAGTATCATCTTGTTTCAAATGAGCAGATTCGGGTGAGTTCAGTGAATGATAAAGAAATGATTCTCATTTACTCACCGGTTCCAACTCAGATTAAGCTGAATGAACGATTTGATGGATATTCAGTTAAAGCGTATGATTTGAAGAACCGTCAAGTGATGCAACTACCTTATAGCACTTCGAAGGATCAGACGCACATTGATGCTTCGACATGTGCGAAAGATGTGCTGGTGGTGATGAGCCGATGAAGAAGATTTCACTTGTCTGCGTTGCTGGAGTGTCCTCTGCGCGCTTTATAGATACGATTCAACGATTATTAAGCCATGAAGAAACCAACTATTACATTGTTTCGACAACGCTCGATCGGATTTCCAATGAATGTGTCGATTCTGATTTGATTATTCTGTCACCTCAGGTTAGATATAATTTTCTGAAGATTAAGGAAATCTTTCCTGATAAAACCGTTGTTCTATTGGATAACGCTATATTTGAAACACTCGATGCCAACGCCTTTCTTGAGTTAGTCAATCAATATCTATAACCTAAACCCTGGGATTAAACCTGGGGTTTATGCTTTTCTCAAATTGACGTCATATAGTGTTTTCCTATATCTTTGAGAATAGGTGGGAGTTGATACTTTGATTGATCAGTCAATGTATGAAAGAATTGTTTCTTTCAGTTCATTAGCGACTCTAAGTTCCATTCAATATAGTGACTACGATGATTTAAAGGATTGTGAGGTTCTGGTGGATCATGAATCACTTAAGGTTTTATATCGATCTCAAGGAGTTAGACCGGTAATTGAATATGTGTCCATAGGGGTTGAGCCATTGTTCAATTATCTGAAGGACCATTCGATTTCTGGAGTATTACATTTTGTTGTGGATGAAATGATACACATGCTGGAGTCGATTGGATTTTCTGTGTTGGCTCAATTTACGGATTTTTTCTGCAATCCACTGGTAGACAATTATCCAAGTGAATCCGTTTCTATTGAGTTGGCAGTCGCGTCTGATGCACAAAGATTAGCTGAGATCTCACAGAAGTGTGTGGGTATCAGTCGTGGCTTCTTTGGGGAAACGGAAGCGTGGTTTAAAGAATGGATGTCGGAGCATCCGGTACTAGTTATAAAAGAACAGGGTCAAATCATCGGATTGTGTTGTGTTAGTGTTTACAATGAAGGGACTACACTGTGGATTCGAGAAATGTGTGTTGATCCAGTATATCAACGTCAGGGTGTTGGAAATCAATTAATGAAAGCAGCCATTAAATACGGAGTTTCTCAAGGTGCTATTAAAAGCTTCCTTGCGGTCGATGTTGAAAATCACTCTGCCATCAGGATCTATCAGTCCTATGGCTTTACACATCGTGACAACTCTGTTGAAACACATATGGTTCGGAACCAAACATAAGAGTAGAATTATGGACAGTTATTGTCTATTTTCAATCATCACGCAATCAAAGTACCATTTTGTGCCAAAGTTGTCCCCAACGTATTGTATACACAGCAATCTATAGTATAATAAATGTAAGCGTTTCAACAACAAGAATTTCCAAGGTTAGATAGCAATGTGTGGGGTAAAAGACATGGTATATCGAGATGGGATTGTTTTTGGCTTAGATAGCAATTTTAAAACAAAGCACGTAAAGTTTCGTTTAAATATGGAGTTTTTACGTTTTTTATTATTGGAGAACGGTTATGTAGGAGATTTAAATGGGTAAAATAAAAATAAATGCAGATATAAAAAAACTGGCAGATTACTCAAAGGGAATGAATGAAATTTGTGAACTGGTAATAGATGATATTCTGCACTTCTCAAGTTTAAAGGCAAAATTTGAAGGAAAGATGCATACTACATATAGAATTTTAGAGGAGCTACAGTTTCGTGGTGCAGTTCAACTTGAACCAATATCTGGAAGGCCACTTATAAGTCACTTCGATAATAGCGGGGTGAGTTTTCAGTTGTCTTTTGATAAAGGGAGATTTAAGCACATTGACTATAGCGGGTTCGGCTTAGTCGATCTAAATTATAAATTTAACATTGATGATGACAGATTTTTTGATGGTGTAGATATTGCTGCTTTTAAGCAATGGTATCCAAAACTAAAAGTAAATGACTTTCTTTTGCATTTAAAGGATATAGGCTTTTCATTCACTGATGAACAAATGCATAATGAAAATGAGATGGTTCAAAATCATTATTCTGAAATTGACACGGAGATTATTGATGTTGAGATTGAACATAATATTGAAAATCACTTGATATTTAATGAAATACTTGGTATACGAGATATGAATACTCGTATGGCTGACAAAAGTACAGCTAGAACGAAAATAATAGACGCTTTTATTGAAAATAAATATAATCTGTTTCGAGAGTTTTGCAATAATGAATCTATTGAGTATGTTGATCAACTCAAGGATAATCATATTAGTAAATTTTGTGTAGCTCCTAGAGTTGGTTCGAAAAAGATAAATGATGTTTTATCAAGACTGAATAGTTTAGGATATTCATACAATCATGAGAAAGCAAAATTTTACTTTAGTAATCCATTTGGTAAAATTGCTAGTCTAGCACAGTTTTCATCAGTTGCAATCAACAAGTTTATTGATTTCTGCCATGAAAGAGAGATGGAATAT
>DOKQ01000019.1 GCA_003510215.1 Erysipelotrichaceae bacterium | reverse complement strand
ATCATCAAAGTACGAGGGAAAGAAGTTAAAATCACCAATCCAAATGATGCCAACGATCTAGGAATCGGTATGGTACATCAGCATTTTAAGTTGGTTCACAATTTTTCTGTTTTGGAGAATATTGTTTTAGGAGTGGAGAGCGTGGATAAGGGTGTATTAAAAATGGAAGATGCCCGTAAACGTGTTGTTGAGTTAAGTAAGAAATATAATCTGCGCATTGAACCGGATTCACTGATTTCAGATATTTCTGTCGGAATGCAGCAGCGTGTAGAAATTCTGAAGATGCTCTATCGTAACAATGATATTCTTATTTTCGATGAGCCGACAGCGGTTCTTACACCTCAGGAAATCGATGAACTGATGAAAATCATGAGTCAGCTGATTGAAGAGGGTAAATCGATTATTTTTATCACACATAAGCTGAATGAGATTAAAGCAGTTGCTCATCGTGTTTCTGTACTTCGCAAAGGGAAATACATTGGCACTGTCGATGTGGCTACGACTTCCAAAGAGGAGATGTCGGAAATGATGGTCGGTCGAAAGATCAGCTTTACCGTCATTAAGGACGAACCAAAGCTCGGTGATACAGTGCTTACCGTCGAACATCTAACGGTTAAATCAAAAATTAGCCATAAGGATTTGGTGAAGAATGTTTCCTTGCAGGTTCGTGCCGGTGAAATCTTATGTGTAGCAGGTATTGAAGGGAATGGACAAACCGAACTTGTCTATGCTCTTACCGGCTTAGTCGGAGTCGATGATGGAAAAATCCTCTATAAAGGAAATGATATTACTCATTCTTCGATTCGTCATCGCAACATTATCGGCATTTCACACATTCCCGAAGATCGTCATAAACATGGTCTGGTTCTGGATTACAATCTGGCTGAAAATCTTGTGTTACAGACATATTTTTTAAAGGACTATCAGAACAAGGGATTTATCAAGTTTAAAAACCGATTAATGAATGCCAAGAAGCTGATTGAGCAATATGACATTCGCAGTGGTGAAGGTCCGCTGACACCGACACGTTCGATGTCTGGTGGAAATCAGCAGAAAGCAATTGTTGCGAGGGAAGTTGAGAAAAACCCGGATTTAATTATTGCGGTACAACCGACTCGTGGCTTGGATGTTGGTGCCATTGAATACATTCATCAGCAACTCATTAAGCAGCGTGATGAAGGTAAAGCTGTACTATTGATTTCACTTGAACTCAATGAAGTTCTTGAAGTGAGTGATCGCATTGTCGTTATGTATGAGGGTGAAATCGTTGGTGAAGTCTTCCCGCGTGAAACCACCCAACAGGAACTCGGTCTATATATGGCCGGTTCAAAGCGAGGTGAAGGCTATGAACATTAAGTTGAATCGTTTAATCAAAAGCCGGGGCTTTGCCAGTATCAGTGCTTCACTTGGAGCCATCCTGATTGGGTTACTCTTTGGTTATATCATTTTATTGATTTCAAATCCATCTGAGGCAGGCTTTGGTTTTATGACTATCCTACGTGGTGGATTTAACCAGGGTGTTCGCGGTGTAGGAAACGGGTTGTATATGTCGGCTCCGATTATCCTAACCGGGTTATCTGTCGGATTCGCGTTTAAAACCGGATTGTTTAATATCGGTGCCTCAGGCCAGTTTATTCTGGGTGCCTTTGCGGCCATCTATGTAGGTGTCAAATGGACGTTTCTACCGGATGGTACTGTGTGGATTGCAGCCTTGTTGGCGGGTGCTATTGCAGGTGCGCTTTGGGCAGGAATCGTAGGTGTTCTTAAAGCTTACCGTAATGTGAATGAAGTTATTACATCTATTATGCTCAACTATATTGGGATGTATCTAGTCAACTATATGGTTGTTCAGACTGTTTTCAATCCCACCCGCAATGAATCGATTACACCATCAAGAGCCATACTTCCAAAGTTGGGTCTGAATCAGATATTTACCAATTCTTCGGTGAATATCGGAATCATTCTTGCAATCGTTTTTGCCATAATTATTTACATTATTCTGGAAAAAACCACCTTTGGATTTGAACTGAAGGCGGTTGGTTACAACCGCGATGCTTCTCGTTATGCGGGAATCAATGAAAAACGCAATATTATCCTTTCGATGATGATTGCTGGTGCTCTTTCCGGTCTTGGTGGAGGTATTCTTTACCTCTCGGGTGCCGGTAAACACATTGAAATTGTGGATATGCTGGCGCCTGAAGGATTCAATGGGATCCCAGTAGCCCTGTTGGCATCCTCACATCCAATCGGGATTATTTTCTCAGGCCTGTTTATCGGTCATCTGAATATGGGTGGCTTCTATATGCAGCGTTACGACTTTGTTCCGGAAGTCATCGATATTATGATTGCCATTATTATCTACTTTAGTGCTTTCGCACTGGCTTTTAAAGCCTTTTTGGAAAAAGTCAGTAAAAAGAAGGGAGGTAAGAGTGCATGAGTACCTTTTATTTCTTGATCCAGCAAACCATGTTTTATTCGATTCCACTTCTTATCGTCGCCCTTGGCGGCATGTTCTCTGAACGAAGTGGTGTCGTAAACATTGCTCTTGAAGGGATCATGATTGTGGGAGCCTTTATCAGTTTATACTTTATGAGATCGATGCAAGGTACCATTTCCGGTCAATTGCTGCTGGTTCTTTCCATGCTTGTGGCTGTTGGATCCGGTATGCTGATTTCTCTATTACATGCCTATGCATCCATTAATATGAAAGCCAATCAGGTCATTAGTGGGACGGCGGTTAACTTGTTTGCACCTGCCTTTGCGATTTTTACCGCAAGAGCTTTTATTGGTGTTCAGCAGGTAACCTTCATTAACCAATACCGGATTGCGGCTGTTCCTGGCCTTTCCAGTATTCCGGTACTTGGTCCACTTTTCTTTACCAACACCTATATTACGACATACATTGGTTTCGCCATTCTGGTGATTTCATGGTTTGTTTTATACAAGACACGATTTGGCTTACGTCTTCGTGCTTGTGGTGAACATCCTCAAGCAGCGGATGCGGCAGGGATTAATGTCTATCGTATGCGTTATGCCGGTGTGTTAATCTCCGGTGCACTTGCCGGTTTAGGCGGTCTTGTCCTTACAGTTCCAGTTACAACCGCATTTGATGGACAAGTGGCTGGTTATGGATTCTTGGCTTTGGCCGTACTTATTTTTGGACAATGGAAGCCTGGTAGAATTCTATTTGCGGCATTCTTCTTTGGCTTTATGAAAACCATTGCTGCTGCGTACACAGGGATTCCATGGTTACTTCAATTGGGTATTCCAGGTAACTTCTTTAAGATGACGCCATTTATCATGACAATCATTGTTTTGACTTTTACTTCGAAGAAATCCGCAGCCCCAAAAGCTGCTGGGGAACCTTACGATCCAGGAAAACGTTAAAAACCGCTTCGGCGGTTTTTTTTGAACCATTGTTTCAGGTCGTATTCTTGCTATTTGTACCTATAAATAATACAATAGTACTCGGGAAACGAGGAATCTTATGAAAGAAATAAAACGATATTTAGCTTCGCTAATTTTAATCAGTTGTGTGGGTATTGGCGCTTCTTTTGCACTGAAGGCTGCGATTGGTGTTGGCGCTTATGATGCGATGGCACAATCTTTTGCCTTTTCGACCAATATGAAGATTGGAACCTGGGCGATGATTATTAATACATCCTGTGTGGTGGGTCAGATTCTAATTCTTCGATCAAAGTTTCAAAAGGTGCAATGGTTACAACTGATTGTTGCTTTTTTATTAGGAAGCATTATTAACTTTGTCTATTATACGATTCTTAAAAATGTAACTTTTGATATTTATGCCATTCGCGTTCTTGTACTCATCCTTGCACATGTATTTATAGCCTTTGTTATCAGTGGAATTATGCTGATCAATCGCATCACATTACCGCTTGAAGGTCTATGTATGGCTATTGCTCAGCGTACTAGATTCAGTTTTGCACAGTTAAGACAGTATGCGGATATTCTTAGTATCCTTATTGCTGTTTCAATTTCGTTGCTTTTTTCGGTGCCGCTGACCATTCGTGAAGGTACAGTGATTGCCATGCTGATTTTTGGTCCGATGATTGGGTTTATGATGCCTCGGGTGCGGCGGTTTTATGTTCAATTTAATTTAATGGATGAATAGATCAATTTCAAAGATAGTATTTAAAAGAGTTTCTGTTGTATAATGAGGTAGATGAGAAAGGAGGTATGTTGATGGCAACAATTAACGATATCGCCCGGTTGGCAGGGGTAGCTAAGAGTACGGTATCAAGATACCTGAATGGTGGCTCTGTCAGTCAAGCTACAAAAGAAATCATTGAAAAAGTGATGAAGGACACAGGATATATACCCAATACGTTTGCCCAAAGTCTTAAGGTGAAAAAATCAAATCTCATCGGGATCATCATTCCCCGTTTGAACTCTTATGCTACCTATGAGATTCTTGAAAGCATTGATCGCTCCTTAAAGAAACATCATTACCAACTCCTCATTACCAATACGGATCAGAACATTGAACGGGAAATCGAGCAAATACTTGCATTTTCCAAACAGAAAGTCGCTGCCATTATCCTTTTAGCAACAACACTGACAAATCGACATCAGCAGCTAATAGAAGCACTGGATATTCCGGTGCTGGTCATTGGCCAACGGTGTGATTTTACGTATAACTTTATCTATAACGAAATCTCTGCAGGAAAAATGATGGCTGAGCATGCTCTTTCATTGAACCATCGTCAGATTCTTTACCTTGGAGTTAATGAGCATGATGTAGCGGTTGGAAAACTACGAAAGCAAGGTGTGCTTGATGTACTAAAAGCTAACAGCCAGCTCATGCTAAAGGTGAAGGAAGTTGATTTCAATTATGAAATTACGTATCAGATGCTGCTGGAGTATTTACCTACGGTTTCGCCTTCCTATATCCTTTGTGCAACAGACAATATTGCACTGGCTGCATACAAGGCCACGCTGGCACTGGGCAAAAGGGTACCTGATGATGTATCAATCTCTGGATTCGGTGGTTATTCCATTACCAATCTGGTCACTCCAGCGATTACAACCGTTCGATATCCATACAAAGAGGTGGGTGATTTGGCTGTCTTGCAGTTACAACACATTTTAAATGGAGAAGAAGTTGAAAGACAATCAATTTTAATCCCTGTACTTGAAGTGAAACAATCCACTCGTAAAATATAGAAAAAATCGGAATTTTCCGGTTTTTTTATTGAAACCCTTTACAAGTGAGTGAATCTACGATAGAATACTTGTAAAGGAACCGGTTCCATATATTTTTAACAACAGGTGGAACCGGTGCCAATTCTGTAGCGGTCCATCGATTCTATGCAACATTGAAGGAGGAACACGAATGAAACATGAAACATCGATTCATCAAATCTTAAAGGCTTTAGGTGGTCAAGAGAACATT
>DOKQ01000166.1 GCA_003510215.1 Erysipelotrichaceae bacterium | reverse complement strand
TCCATTCGGGTAGATATGGATTCGATGCCCAGTGAACTTGATGAACTGTCTCGTAGAGTGATTCAGCTGGAAATTGAGGAGCGTGCATTAAACAAGGAAACAGACGCCAAAACTCTGGATCGTTTGGTTGAACTGCGTGAGGAGTTGCAGAACCTTAAAGAGAAAAAGGATGCACTATATTCCAAGTGGCAAAAGGAAAAGTCAGTTCTTGAACAGTCGAAATCCTATAAGGAACAGCTTGAAAAGGCAAAACTTGATCTCGAGCAGGCACAGAATGAAGCGCGATATGAGACAGCTGCGAAATTACAGTATGATACAATTCCAACACTGGAAAAACTGATTGCATCGTCCAGCTCAAACAAGGCGGAAGATGCATTGATTCAGGAAACCGTGGATGAAGAACTTATTGCCAAAATCGTGTCAAAGTGGACGCACATTGAAGTTAGTAAGCTAATGTCTACGCAGCGGCAGAAGTTGTTATCTCTTGAGGATACCCTGAAGCAACGCGTCATGGGTCAACAAGAAGCGTTGCATATGGTCAGTTCAGCCATTCTGCGTTCGAAAGCCAATATTCAAGACGAACATCGTCCAATTGGTTCTTTCCTATTTCTTGGGCCGACAGGTGTGGGTAAGACAGAAGTTGCCCGTGCGCTAGCAGAACAGCTGTTTGATGATGAGAGCAAGATTGTTCGCATTGACATGTCTGAGTATATGGAAAAACACAGTGTGTCCAGATTGATTGGGGCTCCTCCGGGGTATGTGGGTTATGATGAGGGTGGTCAGCTGACTGAATCGATTCGCCGTAAACCATACTCGATTGTCCTGCTGGATGAAATTGAAAAGGCACATCCGGATGTTTTCAATATTCTATTGCAGATTCTGGATGAAGGGCGGTTAACCGATAACAAAGGAGTGACAGTCGATTTTAGGAATACACTGATTATCATGACAAGTAATCTTGGTTCCCAGTATGCATTTGAACTAAACAAAAATGTGCGGGAAGACAGATATCTTCAGGAAGTTTCCAGAACGTTCAAACCCGAGTTTGTCAATCGGATTGATGAGATTGTGGTATTTAATTCCTTGTCTAACCCTGTGCTGAAGCAGATTGCGGTGAAGTTCATTAATGAGCTGAAACACCGATTATCCTTACAGGATATGGATCTTGAAGTGAGTGATGCGGCTTATGCACGCATGCTCTTGCTTGGTACAGATGTTCAATATGGTGCGAGACCGCTCAAACGTCATATTCAAAGAGAAATTGAAAACCGCATTGCCCGGTTAATCATTGAGCAGCCATCAGATAAGCCACGAATGATTTTAATTGATGTGGTAGATGATGAGTATTCGGTAGAGTTTGTTGCAAGTGTAAAAAACATGTCTTGATTGGCATGTTTTTTACACTTGCAAATAAAGAGGTTTTTTGATAACGTAGAGATGTTAGATCAGGGAGGTAATTTATGGATCAGCATACAAAACTTATACAGCGACTGCAAGGTGAGGCAGCGGTCAAAGCACTTAGAAGAAATCGGTTTGATGCCCACTATTTTGAGACAGTGGAACAGATGAAAACTTATGTGAGCGAGCTACTTCAAAAAGATATGACGGTTGCGGTGGGAGGATCCATGACCTTGTTTGAAACAGGTATTATTGATATGATTCGTGGATCAGAGGCTACATTCTACGATCGATATGATGCAAGCAAGGATACAGCAGTCATGTTTCGCAAAGCCTTTGAATCAGACCTATTCTTCACTTCAAGCAATGCAGTCACATTGGATGGTCAGTTATTCAATATTGATGGAAATGGAAATCGGGTAGCAGCGATGATTTTCGGACCTAAAAAAGTGGTTGTTATTGTGGGGACCAATAAGATTGTCAAGGATATGAGTGCAGCAGAGTCGTTTGCAAGAATGACGTCACGTCCGATGAATAATCAGCGTTTGAACACAGGGAATCCATGTGCAGTCACGGGCGAATGCATGGAATGCGTAAAAGATACCCGTATTTGCAGTGCGTTTGTTCGTATAGCACGATCTCAGATTGATAGAAGAATTGCTGTATTGATCGTCAATGAATCATTAGGGTACGGAAGTTAATCGTTATCTGAGTTTTCACGCATTTTTCATGTGTAATGTGATACAATATGCGTCAGTAGATGGGTGTGATACATGTGGCTAAGAAGCGAAGATTCGGATTATTTCATGCAACGTTTTTAATCATTGTTTTGTTGCTGTCAGGTTTAAGTGTTGGGTTTGCTTATCGAATTCTACGACCTGTCAGTACTTTTCCTGAAGAGCTTTTGATATCTTCCGGTGAACCAAAGCAGATTGGGATTACAGAGTCGATACTTAAGGAAGATCATGCAACGGTTGTGGCTGCGCATTATCCAAAAATGGGGTTCATCCCATTGGATCGGCTGATTTTTGATGTAGTCAATAAGGAAGTTGTTTATTTCCACACGGAGTTTGTGGATTATGCACCATCCAAGAAGGATTTGCGTGCACAGTTCTATGTGGACTACCAATCATTTTTAACCAATGATCGCTTTGTTGGGATTGTTTTTACGTTTGAAATTCATTCACCAACGTATGCTCATCCTCATTCGTTTCAAAAAGTGATCAATTATGATTTGCAGAAGAATCAGGTGGTTGAATTTTCGGATATCTTTAGACCAAGATTTACTCAGGTTCTATCTTCCTATACAAGGAACTATTTGGAGGGGCATCCAAGGTATCAGGATGAAACAGGATCCATGGATTTTCTAATGAAAACCTCCGCGAATATTGAGAATTACTCGAAGTTGCTTATAGGTAATGAAGGGTTGCATGTGTATTTCGATCGCTCCGAACTGCTTAGTAGTTCCAAAGGTCTGATTTCCTATGAGATTCCATATGAGCAGTTTGAATATGATTTACTTTTTTCCATTGTTCCTTCCGTATTACCGAAAGATCCTGTGACAAAACCATCGACGCCCAAGGTGCGCACCATAGATCCAACGTTACCAATGATTGCATTAACCTTTGATGATGGGCCAACCAACATGACACCTAAGATTCTTGAGGTTTTAGAAACCTATGAATCTGCCGCAACCTTTTTTGTTTTAGGTTCAAGAGTCAACGGTTATCCTGAGGTTATGAAGCGAATTTTTGAGTCGGGGAGTGAAATCGCCAATCATACGTGGTCTCATCGTATGATGACCAAACTGACCCGTCAGGAAGTGCTGGATGAAATCCGCTCAACAAACAAAGCTATCGAAGCTTTGGTGGGTGTAACACCTACGCTTGTGCGACCTCCCTATGGAATGGTCAATCAGCTGATATTAGATGCACTGCCGGAATATCGTATCGTCATGTGGAGTGTGGATACTGAGGATTGGCGTCATAAAAGTGGAGTGAAAACATTGGAACAGATTAAGCGAACTGCCCATGATGGAGCCATTATCCTGATGCATGATTTGGTGCCTTCGACGGCTGATTCGATGGAAGATATCGTTCGTTATCTGGTTTATGAGGGATATCAGTTGGTGACTGTCAGTGAAATGCTTGAACATCGTCCAACATCACAGCAGAAATTTCGAGAGTTGTTGCCATAGGTAAAGGGAGGATTCTTCATGGAAAAATTATCTTCAAGTGCGAAACTATTTACCTTTCTTCAGGTATTGTATGATTTGACTGATGAGGAACATCCAAAGACAAGAGAAGAACTTGAGGAAGCATTGCTTCCATTTGGCATTACATTAAATCGCAAGACGTTTTACAATTATATCGAAACACTTCAGAGTGTAGGGATTGATATCCATCGAAAGAAAACCGATCATTTTCGGTATTACGTAGCAAGTCGACACTTTGATTTTGCGGAGAGCAAGCTGTTAATTGATGCGGTGCAGTCATCGAATTTCATAAATAAGGAAAAAAGTGAAGCTTTGATTGAGAAAATCAGTAAGTTGAATAGTCTTTATCAGGCAGCGAACTTAAAGAGAAAGCTCTATATGAGTGAGCGTTCAAAATCACTCACAAAAAACATTTATCAAAATGTGGATGTTATTTTTGAGGCAATTGTTAAAAATAAGAAAATATCCTTTCGTTATTTTGATTTTTATTTGGATGTGAATCATCAGAAGAAGAAACGATTCAGAAAAGATGGGAAGCAATATGTTGCCAGTCCATACTCACTTGTGTGGGCTCAGGACAACTATTATGTAGTTTCGTATTTCCCAGAACATGAAGGATTGTCAAATTTCCGTATCGACCGGATGGACCACATTGTTATCCTTGATGAGAAACGGGTGAATGTGGATGTTGCGAGTGGAGTCGCGAATTTTAACATCTCGCGCTACAGTCAAAATATCTTTTCGATGTTTTCTGGCAAGACACAGACAATTGTGTTAAAATGTGACAATGATTTGCTTAGTGCGGCCATTGATCGGTTTGGATTTCATGCTTCTATGAAACGTGTCAGTGATGATTGCTTTGTGGTTGAAGCTGCTGTGCAGGTGAGTCCGACGTTTTATGCCTGGCTATTTCAGTTTCATGAAAAAGTTCAGCTGTTGTCACCGGTAGATGCGGTGAATGGATATAAGGAGTACTTGGATAAAGTATCACAGATGTACCGATAAGGAGGGTAATCATGGAAAATAAATGGGAATCTTTTGATTCGGAAGAGTTTGAGGAAGCCATCGAAAATTCAGATGCCATTCAAAATGAGCGAATTGACGATGTGGTGGATATGATTGAGGATCATTGTTTGGCAATGGCTTTGGATGAAGGTCTTCAGCATGTGACATTAACAAAGGCAAAATCCTGGTCACAATTAGATGAAATTCATTGGGAGGAGTTACTTGAGCAATTGTCTCGGATGAAAATTATGGGTGCGACTGTGAATGTGGTAGAACGTGTGAATCCGAAGACGCAGATGGATGAGTTGTTTATTACATGGGGTTATCGTAGCTGATGAGAAAATTGATGATCCTTTTTCTCATCAGTTTTTTACTCTTTGGCTGTTCGACACAGACGTCAAAAGAACCGATTATTTTGTCTGCGTGCATCGATGGAGATACAGCTCGTTTTGAAAACATCGGTCGCGTGCGTTTCCTTTACATAGATACACCGGAGGTATATCCGCAGATGCAACCTTTTGGGCAACAGGCTGCAGATTTTACATGTGATCTTCTTAAAAATGCGTCAGTGATTTATATTGAGTATGATGGCGAACGGGAAGATAAGTATGGTCGGGTGCTTGGCTGGATCTGGGTGGATGATTTGTTGCTGCAGGAAGAAATTGTCAGTGCCGGACTCGTTAATCGGTTTTATGATTATGATTATCCGAAATATAAATCAAGGATTGATCAGGCATATCGTAATGCCAAAAAAGATAAAGTCGGGATGTTCAAGTAGCATCCTTTTTCTTTGGCATTTTTTGCCACAATCAATGGAAAAAGTTTGTCTGTTGTTAATAAGATTAACCGTTATAATTAATGTTGGACAGAGGAGGCTATTATGAGCGTTGTGGAACTGGTCTGTGTTTTAAAAAAAGATATCCCTGTATCCATGGAGCATTTGTCCTCGGTGTTGTCTGTTTCTGATCGAACCATTCGGTCATTGATAAAACAGATCAATACGCTGAAGGAATCTCAAGGATTCGAGGTTGTTACGATACGTACGAAAGGTTATCAGTTGCGAGTGCTGGATGAACAGCGATTTCAGTCTTATATCACAAATACTAGTTCGACCGTGGAGTTGTCCAATCGGCAGCAGCGGATTTCTTTTCTGCTGTTTTATCTTCTTCAGCAAGATCAGTTTTCATCCCTGCAAAGCATCTCGGATATCATAGGTGTTTCGAGAAACACGCTGATTTCCGATTTGGAAGAACTTGAAGTTGTGGTTAAACAGATTGATCTGCTTCTTGTTCGGCGTTCTCATTATGGTATTCGATTGACAGGAAGCGAAAAGGCTATGCGGAAGGCTTTTTCCAAATTTGTGGTTCATTCAAACAATTACATTTCCATGACGAAGGATTACTTTGATTTTATTGAGAAGGTAGATTTAAGTGAACTCAAGATGGTTTTAAAAAAGACGCTTGAATCCAATCACTTAACGATTACACAGGTTCTTTTCGATTCTCTGATGGATCATCTTCGGGTATTGCTCTATCGTGTGAGTATTAAAAACTATGTCAGTACCCAATCGACATCACAACCTTTGAATGTGGAGTATGTGCAAATGGCATCCACACTCGTTCAATGGATCAGACAACGTTTTCAACTGGTCATTCCGATGGAGGAAGTGGACTATCTGGCTTCGCAGATTGCCGGAAAGACATCGGTTCAGTGGATTGATGAGTGTGAAAAAGAGGAGTTGCTACAGTTGATTGATGAGTTGCTTCTTTTGATAGATGAAGAATTCGTAACCAAATTTTCTTTAGATGATCAGCTGAAGGAAGCCTTGCTTATGCATATGTATCCATTAATCTCACGAATGACCCATCATATGTTATTAAATAATCCGCTGGTTGATGAGGTGAGTAGCCGCTATGCCAATGTTTTTCTAATCGCTTTGCGTTTTTATGAGTTATGGCAAAAGCAATATGATAAGCCATTTGATTTGTCTAGGGATGAAATCGGTTATCTAGCACTCCATTTTGCTGGAAATATTGAGCGTGCAAAGCAGCAGGCGTTGCATCGGATTAAGCGGGTATTGATTATTTCAGATATTGGACGTGGGAATCTTCTTTTGCTTAAGGAGAAGATTCAAGATTTACTTCCTCGGAGTATTGTGGATTTTGATTCCATGACTGGGATTGATGAGATTAATCAGCAGGATCCACATCTGATTCTATCTACAATAACCTTCGATGTCAGTCTTATTCATGCGCCGGTGATTTATATCAAGGAAATCCTGGATGAACAGGATTTACATCAGATTAAAGATCTGATTATTCTGAAGACTTATATCAGTCGAAATATTATCAAGCAACGAGTGATTGCGGATCTCTTTGATTCTCGCTTTTTTAGGATAAGTGATCAGGGTGGCTATCTGGAACTGATTGATTCGATGGCAAGGCGGATGATGGATGCTTCAGTTGCATCAGAAGATTTTGCACAACTGGTGATGGAAAGGGAACTCAAGTTCTCTACCATATATCAACATGGAATCGCAGGTCCACACGGAATGATTCTCAATGGACTGGAGGATAAAATTGGTGTCATCATTCCAAGACATTCCGTTGTCTATGATGGTAAACCCGTGAGTATTATATTTTTAATGGCTTTACTGTAATT
>DOKQ01000036.1 GCA_003510215.1 Erysipelotrichaceae bacterium | reverse complement strand
CTTCCCACTCAAGTACACGACCATTCATGGCATCAATCTCTGCTTCAATCAGATATTCATCAGAAATCATTTTAATGTCAAACTCTACATCGTCATCATCATCTATATCAAATTCGATTGAAACAACCTCATATCCTGAACCAGCTTTTTCCAATGCGATGGCCATGGCAGCTTTTTGTGTCAAATACTGATCAGAATCACCCGCGACTTCCTTGGGTAGTAAAGGTACGCTATCCATAGCAAATGATGAAAGAATTGAAAAACTAAGTAAAGCACCAATCCCAATAAGTAATAAATTTTTTGAAATGTTTTTCATACGACATCTCCTTTCGTTTGAGTCCATCATACATAATCAGAAAAATTCTTACAATTTAAAATCTAAAGCAAACACTTCTATGTATATTTTTGACATATCGAAAATATGAAACTACACAATGAATTCATTATTTCAACACAGAAAAACCACCAGTATCTGTGGGGGATGTACTGGTGGTTATAAGAGTTTCTCTATGCCATGGGGGGGAGTAAACATAGAGAATACACCCATATTTTAGCATAAGCATAAAGCAAAGAGAATAACTTTTTATTTATATCGCACATGTGTGCAAAACCTACACATATCCTATGCTTTCTTTGTGATTTTGAGTAATGGTGAATCCAATGTCACTTCACCTTCAGTATTCAACACTTCAATTTCAAACTCATCTGAGTTTGTAATAATAATTGGAGTTTGGCTCTTATACCCTTTTTCCTTTAGCAACGCCAAATCAACATCCATTAACTTTTGACCTTTTTTGACTTTTTGTCCTTCTTTAATATAGGATGTAAAACCATACCCTTGAAGTTCTACTGTATCCAACCCTATATGCACAAGCACTTCAAGATCCATATCGGCCTTTAATCCAATTGCGTGTTTGGTTGGGAAAATCATCATCACTTCACCATCAAATGGAGCAAAGAACTCACCAACACTAGGGATCACCGCAGCCCCTGGACCCATCATAAGTCCCGAGAATACTTGATCATCTACTTTTTCCAAAGCAAGTGCCTCCCCAACCGCAGGACTATAAACAACGACCTCGGATACTTGAGCAGATTTTTTAAATAAACCTTTTAACATGTACGTACACCCTCCTTTTTATAGATTATAACATAAAACCTATTTACACTATCATTTTAACAATTTCCAACCCCGATGACAAAACCTTTTTGCGTAGTGTAGTCATTTACTTGACGTATGCGCTTTCTAACGATATACTATTTATATATTTTATGCAATTAAATTTGAAAGAAATGGAGGCATACACAATGAAATTATATGATATTCATGTTAAAGACATTAAAAACAACGATGTTTCTCTCGCCGACTATAAGGGAAAGGTTTTACTTATCTTCAATTCAGCTAGTAAATGCGGATTCACTAAGCAATATAAGGGATTACAGGAGCTCTATTCGAAATATCAGTCTTCTGGATTAGAACTACTTGATTTCCCTAGCAACCAGTTTTTAGAAGCTCCTGGATCCAGCGAAGAACTTGCGAGTTTCTGCCAGGTTAATTTTGGCACAACATTTAAGACATTTGCCAAAATTGATGTAAACGGCAAGAACGCAAGTCCATTATTTACTTTTCTTAAGGAAAACGTAGCTGAAGAAAAAGATAACGAAGAAATGTCAAAGTTCAAAAAGGTTCTCTCCGATTTGAAACAAACCTTTGTGGGAGATGACATTAAATGGAACTTCACCAAATTTTTAGTCGACCGTGAAGGAAATGTGGTGGCAAGATTTGCCCCAACAGTCACACCAGATGAAATCGACGGATACGTCGCAAAGCTTCTGTAATGGACAATCAACATGAAACGGAGGTGCAATCATGAGTAATTACGATGCACTGCTATTAAAAAATCAACTGTGCTTTCCACTTTATGCAGCGTCCAGACAAATCACTCGGCTGTATAAACCATTGCTTGACCCACTCGATCTGACATACACACAATATCTTGTCATGATGATTCTATGGGAAGAAGATACGCTGACAGTCTCTCAAATTGGTGAAAAACTGTTTCTTGATAGTGGCACATTAACCCCACTACTTAAGAAACTCGAAGCCTCTGGATACGTTAAACGCAAACGCTGGGATCAGGATGAGCGTGTCGTTCATGTTTCTCTTGAACCCAAGGGTCTTGAATTAAGAGATAAAGCAGCAGAAATCCCAAAGGAACTTTCACGTTGCATTAATATCCCATTAAAAGATCAAGTGCAATTATACAAATTATTATATTCCGTACTAAATATGGAAGATTTATGCTCTGAAGACCCGCAATAGGGTCTTTTTTGAAACTTTAATATCATGATTTAATCACTTTACTTTCATAATATGAAAATATATTCCATTTCAATCGATTGGCTTATCAAAGAAACGAATATCATATATAATTGGGATGTCTTAAGGAGGACTTAATCATGGAAGGTATGGAATTAATTGCATTTAACATCATTTCATCTGTAGGAACAGCTCGCTCATGCTTCATCGAAGCCATTCAAGAAGCGAAAGCAAACAATATTGAACGCGCAAAAGAACTTATTGCGGAAGGTTCCGAAGTATTTGTGATTGGACATCACGCTCATGCAGAGTTGATTCAAAAGGAAGCGAGTGGCGAAGCAACTCCTTTCTCACTATTGCTTATGCATGCGGAGGACCAATTGATGAGTGCTGAAGCATTCAAAATTTTAGCAGAAGAATTCATCGATATGTACCAACTGGTTCATTCAAAGTAAAAAGCTCTCCCGAGCTTTTTTTATTTCAGATCAAAGTAGCTATTTAGAAAGTAGGCTACACCATCCTCATCGTTGGATTTAGTCATGCGATTGGATGCCTTCTTTGCATCATCACTCCCATTAGCCATGCAAACTCCAATCCCGACCTCCGCTAACATCTCAATATCATTGCTTTGATCCCCAAAGGCCATCACTTGAGTTAAGTCGTGACCATACACGGAAATCAACCGTTGGATTCCGGAAGCTTTGGATGCATTCACGTCCACAAATTCGAACATGTTCCATTGTGACTGAAACCCACGTACATCCTTTGGAAGATTTCTTAACGAAAACTCTTTGAGAAATTTCATATCCGCATTCTGTACAATAATCATCAGCTTATTGAAACAATCTTCCTGGACTTCCTCAATTTCGCATAAGTGTATTTGTACTCCGTTATTACGAGCGATTCTTTCCACATGCTCATCTAAAAATCTCGCATAAAGAAGCCCCTTATCATACAGACAGTAATTATAGCCACGAGCACGGATGGGACGGTATATATCGATAACTCTTTGTTTATTCAAAGGTGAAAATACCTTTGTCACCTTACTCGCCACATCGTAAATTTCGACTCCATTGTTTGCTACAATCCCATCACATAAGGTATCTAACCTCATTTCCTCAAGTTTATTTAATAAAGAGGCTAATGGTCTTCCTGTAGCAACCCCAAAATAGATTCCCTTTTGCTTAATCGAACGTAGCGTCTGATACGTAGTATCGGATAGCTTTTTATTTGAATCAAGTAGTGTGCCATCCAAATCACACATGACCCATGCAATTGGTTTGCTCATGCCCACACCATCGCCATAAGAGTCAAAATGATTGGCATTGTGATCAAAGATAAAAGTGTAGATAAGCAAACATATCGGACAGCAACACCTACATCCTGATGGTACTGTTGGGCAAGGATAGCTGTATTAAA
>DOKQ01000117.1 GCA_003510215.1 Erysipelotrichaceae bacterium | reverse complement strand
ATAATCCTTTTTAAACTCTTTGGTACTACGAACCGTATCAATATGTCTTACTAGCTTTTCAATCTTCTCACGTTGATTTCTAAAGCGCGGAGGTAAAGCCAGCTTTTCCCCTAGAATTTCATATGGTTCTTCATCATCGATAAAACCAGGCCCTTCGGTTGCGAACTCAAACAATATACCTGGATATAAACGTGTATAAAGTGATTTGAAATAGAAACGATCCACAAATCCAGAATGATTTGCACCAAGTTTATTTAGACGATCAATCCACTCATCTAGCTCCACTTTATCTTCGATTCTAAATGCAACATGGTGAACTCCACCAAAGCCTTGATAAGCTCTAGGTAATCCTTTGGCATCTTCTAAAATAACTCCTGCTCCGTTTCCACCTTCACCTGTTTCAAACAACGTAAGGTTTCCTTCTTGTGCCACCCTCTTAAATGTTAAGGCAACTTCAAGTATTTTACTCATCTGTTCCACGTTAGAAACTCTAAAATAGATTGGACCTAACCCTGTAATTCCATACTCATTAGGTATAGGCCCTTTGAGCCATGGAGTACCAGAAGCAACACCTTCATTTTTTTCATCCGAGAATAAAATGTACTCCTGTCCATCAAAATCCTCAAACTCAAGTGTTTTCTTACCAAATAATTCTTTGATTCCTTCATTTTTAACACCAAACTTATTAAAACGACGCAGATAGTAATCTAAAGCCTCATCATTTGGAACTCTCATAGACGTTTTGGCAATTTCATCAGCACCCTTTTGTGCCTTTTGAATTCCCGCAAAATCAAAGAAAGTTACATCTGTACCGGCACTTCCACGATCGTCCGCAAAGAACAAGTGATAGGTTTGGATATCATCTTGATTAACCGTCTTCTTAACTAATCGAACTCCTAATATATTTGTAAAAAAATCATAAATTTTCTCTGCACTGCTTGTAATAGCTGTAACGTGATGAATTCCTTTTAATGCGTTCATATCTAATTCTCCTTTGAATATCTTATAATCCAATTATATTGTATTTTATCTTGAATTCAAGATATATGCCCATAAAGGAAGACATGAGTTCTTCACGTCTTCCTTGTCTAAGTTAATCGGACTAGTATGCCATCCAGCCACCGTCTACTGCTAGTAAGGCACCGTTTACAAATGAAGCTTCATCACTGACTAAATATAGTGCAGCACGAGCAATCTCTTCGGATTCACCAAAGCGAGGATTCAGTTCCATACCCGGCATGGTTTTACCATACCCGAAATGACTTGGATTCGTCATTGTTGTACCAATATTTGTATTAATACCTCCCGGTAATATCGCATTTATACGAACTCCTTCCTTTGCATACATAAAGGCTGCATTCTTTGTCATTCCAACTACCGCATGTTTACTCGCAGTATACGCCATTCCTGCCCGAGCGCCAACTACACCCGCAGCTGAAGCAATATTGAGAATTACACCTTTACCTTGTTTCATAAAGATAGGAATGGCTTTTCTCATTGAATACATCACACTATTCGTATTCACTGCAAAAACTCGGTTCCATGTGTCATTATCAACCTCATGAGCTGGTAGGAAATTATCCATGATACCTGCATTGTTTACAAGAATATCCAACTTCCCGAAAGATTCAATTGCCTGATCAATCAAATGTTCAACATCTTCTTGTTTAGCCACATTACAAACAATGCCAATCGCTTGATTCCCTTCGTCCTGAATCTCTTTAACAACTTTACTTAAACTTTCTTCATTAATATCGGATGCAACTACTTTTGCCCCCTGTTTACTAAACAAGAGTGCCATGGCGCGGCCCATTCCACTTGCGGCGCCGGTAATTATTACTACATTATCATTTAGTCGTTTCATAGAATTGACCTCCTTACATCAAAACTAACAGATGATTTCGGAAATGTCAAAAAAAAGAATATACTAACAAAATCAAACGATTTATCAAAAAAGGATACGCTATCCTTGATCTTTAACAATCAATTCGTCGTATCCTGTCTTTTCATCAAATTCTCGATTAAAGGAAAGATGATCAAATCCTTGGATATAGAGTTCAACGGTTGTCTTAACAATCGTTTTATCCATTAAATGTCCCCCAACAACGTGACCATCCTGACCACTCAGCGAGATGTGTATATGCGCCTTTCCTTTAGAGATCGTTCCACTTAATGACACAATCTCCCAGGCTTCATCAGATTCTATGATGCTTTTCCCATCACTCACTCGAAGGCGAAAGGAAGAAACACTCCCGATTCCCATCACTAAAACAGCGGAAGTAATACGATGTGACTCACACAACTCCACAAGCGATGGTTTAATATCCTGGTTGGGTAATAATCTATGGACAATATGTTTCATATGCCTCCTTAAAAGAGTAAACCGCACAACTGGTTGTGCGGTTTATACAAGGTTGAGGGATCTATACAAAGAGGGAAAAATGAAAAATGAATATTACTTGCCTTGTATGCCCATATTTTATCGTGTCAATGTGTATTCTGTGTGAAAATAATCGCATTTTTTATTATTTTAATTATCAATTAATTTTCTAGGTCGGGAGTATAAATACCCTTGATGATACTGACATCCTAAACTCAGTAAATGCTCACTCTGAAGCTCTGTTTCGATACCTTCAACGATGATGATTTTATCAGAAGACCTAGACACCTTGATAAGTGTATTCATGATTTCTTTGTGGAATAAACTATCGATTTTGTTTATAAACAACTTATCAATCTTAAGAATATCAAACGGCACTTGGTCGAGTACAGATAATGATGAATACTCATTTCCAAAGTCATCAATTGCTATTAAAAACCCCATGCTTTTAAGTGTGTTTAATTGGCTAAGGTACAAGTCTTCAGAGTGAACAAACATCGACTCACAAATCTCAATGCAGACACGATTTGGATTAATACTCAAACGGTTAGTTAGCTCAAGTAGTCGGTTTGGTAAGTTTTCGTTTAATAGTAGCGGCGGAGTCACATTCAAGTTGCAAACAGACCTGTTAAATCGTTCTTCATGTTGCAAAGAGGAAAACTGTGTCATCGCCTTTTCGACTAGATATAGATCCAAATCCATCACAAGACCTGTCTTTGAGGCAAACTCAAACAGAGTTTTTGGAGAAATCCATCCCAAATCCTTATGATTCCATCTGGCAAGTGCTTCAATGAACGCCACTTCATGGTGTTTGACATCTAGAATATCCTGAAAGAACACATCGATCTCTGCATGCTCGATACCATCCCGAATATCTTTCTCCATAATTACCTGGTACATCAGCTGCTCATTCATGGAAGTGTCAAACCTCACTAATCGCAATGAACGGTTTTTCTTCACAGAAACTAGGGCCGTATTTGCCATAGACAGTACTGTCGATAGGGATGAAGCATCCGAAGGATATATGGCATAACCTACGTTAACGTCCATGGTAATCGAGATTTCCTCCACCTTATAACTTTGATGAAGTAACGAGACAAGATGGCGTCCAAATTCTCGAGCTTGTTCCTGTTGTTCAATCTCACTGACAATCACAAACTCATCTCCGGAAATCCTTGCACAAAGCACTTGATTTGAAGAAATGGACGACAGTTTACTCGCCATCTGAATCATAATCTGATCGCCCACATGGTTGCCATAGTACTCATTGACAGTAGAAAAAGACTCGATATCCAAGTAATAAACAGCATATGTTTGACTCATATTTACCTGTTCCATCCACTGATATAACCCTAATCGGTTATACAACTTTGTCAAGGAATCATGTATATTTTCATAACTAAGTTTTTCATTAAGCAGTTGCAAATCAGTAACATCATGCCCAATACATATGATGTACTCAGGATTGGACAGGTTATCATAAACAACTTCATTATGCCAGGAAATCCAGCGAGTAACTCCCTCTTTCTCATATTTACTTAATCCTGATGTCATGGATTTTAAAACAGTAATCTCTACCCAACTATGATCATAAATACCCACTAATTCGTTGATGTAGGATATATTTTTACCCATCATCTCATCTATCGTTAAAGGATACACGGATGTAAAGGATGGAGTAAGATAAAGAATTTCACCGGTTAAATCAATTCGAGCAATTAACTCCTTCGTATGATCCAACACATATTGCTCCTCAATCAATTTGTCTCGAAGTTCTTTCGAGGTTTTTTCAAACATATCATTAAGCTTCTGAATCGATGTGACTTCAATCGCGATACCCAAAAAATGATACTCAGAACTTCTTGAAATCTTACAAAACACCCAACATTCATCGTCCATCTCAGGATACCTAATGCGAAATTTCACTTCATCCATTATGTTATTTTTCGCCTGATCATAAAATTCTTGAATTCTCAGTTTATCATCTGTACAAACAAGCTTCCACCAGTCAATCATACGCATATGTAAATGGGTATAGGAAAGCTTGTGCTTTTTGACAAAAGCATCAGAAAAATATAGATTCAAGGACTCATCCTTGACATTAATATCAAAATACACAGTTTCATTGAACTGCTCAAAAAGACTCATAAAATTCTTGCGCACCTGATTATTTAAGTGCTGTCGAATCATGCCAAAAGTAACTAGAATGCTTCCTACAAGTGATACCCACGTTGATGACCAAATTAGAATAGAGAAGTATTCTTCACTGATATAACCCGTGGTCAACGAAAGGATGATGTTTAGCAATCCAGATCCAAATAAAGTGATAGAACCAGCTTTAAGAACCTCATTGTTTTCATGATAACCTAAGAGAAAAGCATTTATTGAGAAAATAATCACTGTAGCATACAGCACTGTAAGATAGATTGCCTGAGCAATATTTCCAAATACGAGTGCATATAAAACAAATAACACTATTAGTAAAAACAACAACACTAATCCTTGATACAAAAACCGTTTTTTCATAACTCATTCCACCATAACAGCATCCATTATAACAGATTACAGTTTAAAAACAACAGAAGCAACTTTATTCATTTCCCTTAAATATTTTTCAAAGTTCCGGTTTCAGTCTTGTTCCAATTGTAAGTTCCGCTTGGAAGAGTTTGCATTATAATGAGTATGTGGTCCTGTTTGGA
>DOKQ01000095.1 GCA_003510215.1 Erysipelotrichaceae bacterium | reverse complement strand
TCAGCAACAGTTAGCGAAAACATCCATTGTTTAATATGCTCATCCATTTGATATGATTCATCGAGTAGCAGTAATAAAGAAGAAAGGTAGTATTTCTTTTGACAGCTAAGCTGATCAAACGTTTGAATATAGGCTACCAAATGTGGCATTTCCTTAGGTTCATCTATAAGTAAGTAAGAGCGAAGAACATAGAAGGCATGGCGAGCTAGCACAACATTTGATTCATCCATCATCCAATCAATCACTGCATTCCGCCATGGTTCATCCTTCGCAATCACTTGGGTATAGTTGCTTAAGTCACCATTAAGTGCTTCAAGCTGATGCTTAAAAAGGATTAAATCTTCATGGACTTTATCCTGATAGGTAAATGTCTGAAAATCACCCATAAATACCTCCTACACTAAAATAGTGACAACTGATTTTCATCCTGCAGTCCTTCAAGAACGCCCATGACTTCAAGTTTACGCAAACTTGTACCGTTCAATTGAGTTCTTGACTGAAGATCTTCCTTGGATATAAAGAATACTTCTTCTCTGGCAGCCACGATACTCTTTCCGACGTTTTCACCTAACCCATCAAGTACGGTAAATGGCGGAATCAGAATCCTTGAATCGGTAGGATGAGGCATAAAAGTCGATGCGTTTGATAGGTGCAAATCAATGTTACTAAAACGATAACCACGAAGAGTCATTTCCAAAGCGACTTCCAGTGTGGAATACAACTCACGTTCCTTGTTTGTCACCTGAAGCTTAGTAGCATTATCTTTTAACCTTGAATCAATATCCAATAGTTTGGCACGTATTGCCGTCGATCCCTTACGCATTACATCAATATCATATGCGTTACAACGCAAAGTAAAGTAGGAAGCATAATAAGCCAAGGGATGATACACTTTAAACCAAGCCACACGCACAGCCATGATGACATAAGCTACCGCATGAGCTTTTGGAAACATATATTTAATTTTCTGACAGGAATCCACATACCAGTCTTCAATGTGGTTTTCCTTCATCAGTTCTATCCAATCAGGACGTAATCCACGGCCCTTACGAACCGACTCCATAATGTCGAAAGCCTGTTTTGGAGCTAATCCCTTATGAATTAAGTAGACCATAATATCATCACGACATCCAATGACATCCGACAAAGTCAAACCATTGGCCACAAGATCCTTTGCATTGTTCAACCATACGTCTGTACCGTGGGAAAGCCCAGAAATTCGAACCAGATCAGAAAAATTCTTTGGCTGAGTCATTTTGAGAATTTCACGAACAAACGTTGTTCCAAACTCCGGAAGTCCAACTGCACCAGTTGCCTCTGTATAACTGCGCGTATCTATATTCAATGCCGTCAAATCCCTAAATATGGACATAACCTTGGCATCATTCATCGGAATGGTTTTCGGATCAATCCCCGAAATCTCCTCAAGTAATTTCATCGCCGTCGGATCCACATGACCTAAAATATCAAGTTTAAGCAGATTATCATGAATATCTGCGAATTCAAAGTGGGTTGTCTTCCACTCGGAAGTCGGATTATTGGCTGGAAATTGAACAGGTGTAAAATCATGAACATCCATTGTGTTGGGAATGACGATTATCCCCCCTGGATGCTGACCGGTGGTGCGCTTGACACCCTCACAACCCATGGCCAGACGAATTCTTTGTGCCTGACGCATGTCCACAATTCCCTTTTCCTCACTGTAACCACTCACATAGCCGAAAGCGGTTTTTTGAGCTACGGTACCAATCGTACCAGCCCGATACACATAATCCTCACCAAAAAGAACTTTAGTATAGGCATGTGCCTTTTCCTGATAATCACCCGAGAAGTTTAAATCAATATCCGGAACCTTATCTCCTTCAAATCCCAAGAAGGTTTCGAAAGGAATGTCCTGTCCATCGCCACGATACAAATGATTGCACTGAGTACAGAATTTATCCGGTAAATCAAACCCGGATCCTACTTCACCTTCAAAGAAAAACTCATGGTGCTGACAGTTTGGGCACACATAATGGGGCGGCAATGGATTTACTTCAGTAATACTCGACATCGTCGCAACCAAAGAAGAACCAACCGAACCTCGTGAACCAACCAGATAGCCATCGTCCAGTGACTTCTTAACCAAGAGATGGGATATGTAATAAATAACCCCGAATCCATTGGAAATAATGGATGTCAGCTCCTTAGCCAAGCGTGAAGAGACCACTTCAGGTAAGGGATGTCCATAAATCTCCTTAGCTGTCTGATAACAGATTTGAGTAAGTTTATCATCCGCACCTTCAATTGAAGGCGTGTATAAATCGGACTTAATCGGGAAAATTTCGTCAAGTTGCTCCAAAAGTTTGCGTGTGTTCTCAACCACAATCTCATAAGCAAGTTGACGGTCCAAAAACTGAAACTGAGTTAGCATATCTTCAGTAGAGCGGAAGTGCTGATCAGGAGCCACAGCTTTTGCACGAATCGAAGGATTGTAGTAATACAATGGATGGCGAACTCCACCGATACCCTGTGCCTGAATATAGATATCTCTAAATTGCTTTTGCTTCGGATAGACATAATGAACATCCCCTGTAGCTAGTACAGGAATATTCAGTTTTCTAGCTGTAGAAATTATATTTTTTAGAATCTCGAGTAATCGCTGTTCACTTGAAATGGAATGACTCATTAACAGTGGGACATAATTTGAAGGAGGTTGAACCTCAATATAGTC
>DOKQ01000118.1 GCA_003510215.1 Erysipelotrichaceae bacterium | reverse complement strand
TCAACCATCGCACGATCGGTGACAATAAACACTTTTTCAACATCTTTCATTTGCCTAAGATACTGGATTGAATTTTCTTCAAAGTAGATTTTTGAAGGAATCTTAAACCATTGCATGTTATTGTTACGACGACCAATCCGTTTGATATTTAACAGGTTAATGGCACTAACATTGTTTGAAACCGAGTTATGTCCATATGATCCACAACCAAGGGTAAGGGATGGGATAAAGGCATTGTACACATTACCGATACCGCCAAAGGTCGCAGGTGAGTTCCAAATGACTCGAATCGCTTTTACCGCTTTTCCAAACTCATCCGCAATTTCCTTGGATTTGGTATGAATCGCAGCCGAGTGACCCAGTCCATTGAACTCAACCATCTGTTTAGCTAAATCGATGCCTTGTGCTGTTGATTCGGAAGTTATATAGGCTAGAACCGGACTGAGTTTCTCCTTGGTCATCGGTTCTTCAACGCCGATTTTCTTTACATCGACCACAAGAATGCTCGTGGACTCAGGGATGGTGAATCCTGCTTTTGATGCAATCCAGACAGCGGATTGTCCAACTACATTTGGGTTTAAGTAAGCATTTTCACAACCTCCACCATCGCAAGTGACGCCAAACATGAAGGATTCAAGCATAGCTTTCTCTTCGTTGGACACAAAGTATGCGCCGTATTGTACAAATAGCTTGCGGACTTCATCACTGACTTCCGTGTCCACGATGACGGCCTGTTCCGAGGCGCAAATCATACCGTTGTCAAATGCTTTGGATAAGACAATATCAGTGACTGCCTGATGCAAATCAAAGGTTTTTTCGATGTACGCAGGGACGTTCCCTGCACCCACACCCAAAGCAGGTTTTCCACAGCTGTACGCAGCTTTAACCATGGCATTACCACCTGTGGCAAGAATGGTTGCCACATCAGGATGATTCATTAAATCAGCTGTCGCTTCTTTACTTGGATGTTCAATCCACTGAATGCAATGTTCAGGGGCACCGGCTTCTACGGCTGCCTGATAAATGACATTGGCTGAAGCACTGGAACACTGTTGCGCTGATGGGTGAAACGAGAAGATGATAGGATTACGTGTTTTAAGTGCAATCAGACATTTAAATAACGTCGTGGATGTTGGGTTGGTTACAGGGGTTACACCCGCAATCACACCAACAGGTTCTGCGATTTCGGTGATTCCGGTAACATCATTTTCAGAGATAATTCCCACGGTTTTCAGATGCCTCATATCATTAACGACATATTCACAGGCAAATAGATTTTTTGTGGCTTTATCCTCGAACACACCACGCTGTGTCTCCTTGATTGCAAGCAGGGCGAGTTCACCGTGCTGATCTAGAGCTGCGACGGATGCTTTTGCTACAATATAATCAATTTGCTCCTGAGTAAAGTTTTCATAGGCTTCAAGTGCCTTCATTCCTTTAGCTACCAGGGCTGTTACTTCAGTTTCTATTGGGGTAATTTCTTTGGTCTTTTTTGATGTCATCATGTACCTCCTGTGGTTGTTTTTATATTCACAAGGCAAGCATACATGAAGGGAAATCGTTTGTCAACAAGAAAAGTTAATTAAATCACAAGTAATCGCTTACAGTTTAATTGAAAGCGTTCGCACAAAAAAAGGAGTGTAGTCACTCCAATTGATTAGTCTTTATCTACCATCAGTTGATAGAAATCCATATCATGATATTCATCAAATTTGTATCCGCATTCCTTGATTGTTCCACAGTAGGTAAAGTTAAATGATTTGTGCAAATGGATGGAAGCGGCGTTTGTGGATGTGATTTCTGAAACAACGGTATGGATGTTTTTGTTCTCTTTTGCAAGTTCAAGAATGGCTGTCATGAGTACCGTTCCAAGACCTTCACCACGTGCGTCTTTATGTAAATAAATGCACAACTTCACACTCCGGTCATACCCATCATCAGACCCAAATGGGGACAGCCCGGCATATCCATATACTTTACCTTCTTTTTCAATGACGATGATTGGGTTGTTTTCACCGTGGGAATAGAACCATTTGGTTCTCGATTCCAGACTCTTTGGATCGATATCAAATGTGGCAGGATTATTCAAAATAACGTCATTGTATATGGCAGTCATCGCTGGAATATCTTCAAATCTTGCTTTTCGAATCATAGACAAATCCTCCTAGATGTATCTATTGTAGCAAAAAAGTGCCGACATGGCACTTGATTTGGATTTATTTTGCGTCTGTTTTAGACATTGTTTTTACAAAAAACTTAATTAATTGACGGAGACCTTCCGCAACGATACTTATAATCAACACAAAGGCCATATTAAAGATAAAGCCAAGGGCAGCACCAGCGGTACCACCGGTTTCAATGCGGGCTTTAAGCAAATCGATGTAAAGCTGAACAAGTGTAAATAGCCATCCAAAAAAGAAGACTGTAAATCCGGCGGTAAGTCTAAAATGTGCATAAATAAATGTAATCAACGCAAACCCAAAGGAGTATAGGAAGAATCCAAAGTGATTCGTTGGGGTTAACGGAGCTTGGAAGATAATCACATAATTAATGTAAAACATAGCGAGGGTAATGACGAACACGGCGATAGCTACCTTTATTGCGTGTTTTTTTAGGGTGATCTGCATAACGCACCTCCATTCTTTAAACTCATTATATCGATTCGATGCATCGAGTACAATTGATTTATTCAAGTTACTAAAGATTGCAAACAAGTTACAATGTTTGACATGTTATCAAACATTTTCTATAATGAAGTCAAAGGTAACATAATGAAAAAAACTGAGATAAACCGTTTCAATTTTAGAAATCAATACTTAGCCGCGATATTTTTGATGACTGCTGTTTTTTTGGTTGCGATTGCAAGTGTATTTATATCCATCGAGCGATACTATGTCGATCAGTCATCAAAAGCAGCGTTGATCAAATTAGAGACGTTTCAGAAACGTTATCAGGCAAAGCGAATAAATACCGAATATCTTTATCAGCTACTTGA
>DOKQ01000100.1 GCA_003510215.1 Erysipelotrichaceae bacterium | reverse complement strand
TCAATGATTCCATTGTAGGAACACTCATGAGATCTTTTGAAATATTTACTCAAGCTTCTGTGTTTGTCAGTGCCCAGGAAGCAGATTTACATTTCAATGTTCCATTATCTCGGTTCACATTTCTGGATGCTCGAATGGGGAAAGAAATCATCGGAATCTCAGAGCAACTGATTGCTCAGAAGGAGTCGGAGTTGGTAAAGATCGTTGAAAGTTGGAAGAAGATAAATGTTGTCAGGAGGATCATCGATGGAATATAAGAAATTGTCCAATGGAGTTATGGTTCCGATGTTGGGGTTTGGGACATGGAAGATTCCCAGTGACATTGCGGAAGATGTTGTGGCTGATGCCATTGAAGTTGGATACAGGCATATTGATACAGCTGCCTTATATGAAAATGAAGAAGCGGTTGGGCGAGGTATTCGAAGAAGTGGGGTTAAGCGAGAAGAACTTTTTGTGGTAACCAAACTGAACCATGCGGATCATGGTTATCAAAACACAAAAGACGCATTTGAAACTTCACTACGAAAGTTAGGGTTGGACTATGTGGATCTATATTTGATTCATTGGCCAAAACCACTGAATGTGGAATCCTGGCGGGCTATAGAAGAAATTTATTTGTCAAAGAAGGCTAGAGCAATTGGAGTCAGTAATTTTCACATTCATCATCTTGAAGAGTTGATTCAGCAAGGTCAGATCGTTCCGATGGTCAATCAGGTAGAGTTTCATCCTTATTTAACGCAGGTACAACTAAGGGAATACATGAAAATCCATTATATTGCCTTCAGTTCGTGGAGTCCGCTGCAGCGGGGGAAAATTTTTGAAATTGTAGAGTTACAGGAGATAGCTAAAAAATATCAGAAAACAGTAGCTCAAATTGTGATTCGATACAATATCCAATGTGGTCATATTGTACTACCTAAAACAATTACAAAATCTCGAATGGAAGAAAATTTCAATGTTTTTAATTTTAATTTGAATCAAGAAGATATGGATTCAATTCATGCCCTAAACAAGCAAACACGTGTCGGGTCTGACCCAGATACAGTATATGCAAAAAAATGACCTGAAATGGTCATTTTTCAATATAAGCAAGTGCTTTTTTTGCGGCAGTAATCCACGCAATGGAACTGATCTTTGCTTTAGGCATCCACTGATAATGCTCACTTGAATAGCTAAATGAATCAGGGGATGCGGTATAAACGGTACAGTACCAGATCTTGTGTGAGTAGACATGTTTGAAGGTGGCAACCTTCACTCGATCAAAGGGAGCTGTCTGTGTACTTTGTACCATAGGCAACCGAACCATCCCTTGCATAAGGCCGTCCTCGTCGTCATAGGACACCAATAAATTTGTGTCATCATAGATTAGGTAAAGGTCATAATGGTGCTCAGAAGGCTTCTTTTTCATGGGTTTCACAGGGTAATCCAGCATTGTCTGATCGTTGTAACTCGCACATTCACTTTGAAGGGGACAGAGGTTACATTTTGGGGATGAAGGCGTGCATATCAGTGCACCAATTTCCATCATTCCCTGTGTAAACTGGGAAGCATTATATGATTGCATCCAATCATAGCACAAAGAATAAACTTCTTTTTTGGTGCTTTCTTTGGAAATGTCCGAATTGATTTTACGTAATCGACTCACTACACGAAGCACATTTCCGTCAATGGCAGGAACTGAAATGCCAAAGGCAATGGAAGCAATAGCTGCACTGGTATAAGGCCCGATACCGGGGATTTTTGCAATCTCTTCATGAGTATCAGGGAAGATACCCTGATGATATTTCATTAGATATTGACATCCCTGATGCAAAAATCGGGCACGCCGATAATAGCCCAGTCCTTCCCATGCTTTTAGGATATCATCCACCTCAGCTTCTGCGCAGGCTTCGATGGTTGGAAACTGGTTTAGCCAGCGATGATAATAAGGAATCATGGTATCGATTCGCGTTTGCTGAGCCATGATTTCACTCACCCAAATGGCATAGGGGTCATTTGTTTTTCTAAATGGAAGATCACGCTGGTTCTTTTGATACCAGGCGATAAGTTTTGTTGCTATCATATGTTCACCACGCAGATTATATCATGAAACAGAAAAAAAGTGCATCTGCACTTCTTTCCTCTGATTGAAATTCATACTGGTATTCTTATATCATCTTGAAATGCAGGTGCGTTAGAGTTTCTATTAAGAAGTACCAACGAACAAATCGAAACAAGGAGGGAAGATGTTGACTATTCGGTAGAAACCCCTGATTTCAAGTATATTGACAATAATACAACCTGTAACAAGTTGTCAGTTGTATTATAACATAAATGTAAAAATATTCAAGAATGAAAATTTGTTTTCACAAAATTTTCACTCAACTACGTTAACCACATAAATCTACGTTTAATTTGCTGGAAAACAATCAGGATTCCATAGGTAAACATCAGGTAAATTCCCGCCGCTAGAATCAGTGCATCAATCCGAAGATCTCGACTGACAATTTCACGTGCATTTCGAAGCAGTTCACCGATAGCAATGGCCGCCAAAAGAGATGTATCTTTAATTAATGTAATGGTTTCATTGGCTAATGTAGGTAATACCATTGCTGTTGCCTGAGGCAGGACAATGGAAAGTAGAGTATCAAATTTGGAAACGCCAAGAGAGGTAGAGGCTTCCCATTGTCCTTTGGATACAGATTGAAAACCACTTAGGAAGATTTCTGTAAGATAGGCTGTATAATTAATAGCGAAGGTAATAATTCCAACGGTAATTCGGGAAAAACGAATCGGTAGGATGAGAGGTAGACCATACATCGTAAAGTAAAGCTGTAATAAAAGAGGTGTACCCCGAATGAGCCAGGTATAAATGTGGAGTGCTGATGAAATCATCGGGAGTTTCATGAATTTGAGGTAGGCAAACAGGATGGAGAGTGGAATGGAAAGAACGAGTGTTGTAAACATGACTAACACACTCGTTCTTGCTCCTTGCGATAAATAGAGTAAGGTATTTGACCAGTAACTCATCGTAGAATTACGTCGTCCCCAAACCAAGCTTCACTAATGCGAGCTGCCGTTCCATCCGCAACCATTTCATCCAGAATTTCATCAATCCGATTGGCAAGTGCCAACTCATTGAGTCTAAATCCAATACCATATTGCTCAGAAGCTAGTGCATCATCACTAATAAAGTAGTTGTCTGCATTTTTACTGATGGCGTATCGAGCGAAAACTTCATCCGCGACGATTGCATCAATTCCACCAGCCTGAAGATCAAGCAAGGCTTCAGTGATTGTCTGATATTGAATCATTTCATTTAAACTGCTAAGAAGTGCTGTGTCTTTTTCAATGGCAAACTGCCCACTACTAGAAATTTCAACACCAACTTTTGTCCCTTGTAAAGCTGCGATATTTTCAACAGGATTTGAGTTAAGAGATAGAATGACAAGACGATTGTTAAGATAAGGGCGTGAGAATGTCAGTTCCAATTCGCGCTCGTCTGTGATGGTCAAGCCATTCCAGATGGCGTCAATGTTCCCACTGTTTAGCTCCAATGTTTTTGCATCCCAGTCGATGTACTGAAATTTAAGTGTAACGCCTAGACGGCTCATAACTTCCTTGGCAATATCAATATCAAATCCAACCGGATTGTTATTTTCCAGATAGCCAAGAGGTGGGTACTGGGTAAATCCCAGCACAAACTCCTGTTTGTCCAGAATATTTTGAAGACTGCGATCTTCATTGGTTGCGGCAGGTTGGCTACATGCTGTTAATAGAAGCATAGCTGCGAGTATTACGATAAGTTTTTTCATTTTATTTTCCTTCTTTCATCTAGGTTATGAGACACAGTATACTTTATCACGGTAAAGAAGTAAAGTATAAAACACAAAAAAATCAACTTTTTTCTGATAGCGTTTTCAGGTAAAAGTTGAATCATTGATTGAGTATGATTTGCTACTTCTTGTTGAGACGATCAAGGACAATCTGATATCCATTACTCCCACGAAGCAGACTGCGGTTGACGCGGGAAATGGTTGCAGAACTCATTTTTGTCATCTGTTCGATTTTCTCGTAAGTCTCTTTTTCAGATAAAAGCTTAGCGACATGCAATCGGTCAGCCATAGCTTCAATTTCAGTATATGTACACAAGTCAGTCAGAAAGTTGGCTACTTCCTCTTCGTTTTCACACAATTGGAAAGCTTCGTAGAGCATTTTCAGTTTTGATTTATCCATAGTGTCACCTCTTTAGCACAACTGTAGCAAAATTAAGTCCAAAATTCAACAAATCTAAACTTTTAAAATTAAATGTGTGCACTTAATTTCGTATTTATGAATTAATTGTCATCAATTTTTCAGAAAATGTTGTCACAACTGAACGTATGCCTTATAATTTGAATTACAAGCAAAGGGGAAAGCTATGTTTGATGTACTTTTAGGATGTCTCGCTTTTGGATTGCTGTACATCTTTGATTTTAATAAGGTGAAGAAGATTCATTCCTTATTTACCGGTTTTTTTGCGATTGGAGTCATGCTTCTGGCATGGTCATCCTATCAGGTGTACGCAAGTGAATCTTATCTGGTATTTCAACCAACATCATTTTCCTTCTATCTCTTTATGACTCTGGGCATCGTAAGTGCAGGATGTATGTTCTATGCACTTTTTGGCGCATTACCGTTTACAAAGACCTACGTTGATGGCAATTTCAACGAAGTGATTGATACGGGTGTTTATGCTTTGTGTCGACATCCTGGAGTCTGGGGGTTTTTCTTCGCTTATCTGTTTCTCTTTTTAGCTACCGGGAAACTTCTGGTACTTGTGGCATGCATCATCTGGACACTCATGGATATTGTCCATGTCTGGGTTCAGGATGTATACTTTTTCCCGAAAACACTGAAAGGTTATGACCAATATAAACAGACAACTCCGTTTCTGTGGGTCAATCGGAAAAGCTTTCTTCGCTTTATGCAATCGTTTGGAAAGTAGGACACAATCATGAATATGGATCAATGGCTGAAAACAAAACGATATGATGAAATCTGGCAGAAATACTGTGGATTTTTAGACTTGAACATAAATCAGTACATGGATATTCAAAAGCGTCTACTTCTTGAGCAGATTGATTTATATGCCAACTGTGAACTGGGACGTAAAATCATGAATGGTCATCATCCGAAAACAGTGGATGAATTTCGACGTTTGGTTCCATTAACTACCTATGATGATTATGCGGATGATTTACTTCCGAAAAATAAAGATGTACTACCATCCGATCCGGTGGTCTGGATTCAGACCACATGGGAAGGTGGCAAAGCCCCTGTGAAGGTGGCACCTTACACACAGACTATGATTTCTCATCATCGGGATATCTGTCTTACATGCATTATTTTATCCACCAGTCAGAAGCGTGGACATTTTGAATTGAAACCAGGGATGAACTTTCTTAATGGGATGGCACCGCTTCCGTATCTGACAGGTCTTTTACCGTATACAATTCAGGGTGAATATACAGTTAACTTTATGCCTTCCATCGAGGAAGGAAATCATATGTCTTTTGGACAACGCAATAAAGAAGGGTTTAAGTTGGGCATGCAAAAGGGTATTGATTTGTTCTATGGCCTTAGCAGTGTCATTGTTCGCATGAGTGAAAGCTTTGCGGAGGGTGGGTCCTCTTCATCCAAGATCAATCTGCTTCAATTTGATTTGGGCATGCTGGCAAAGATCGCCAAGGCCAAAATTCGCAGTAAAATCAAAAAACAGCCGTTGCTTCCCAAAGACATATTTGATTTAAAGGGCTTTGTTTGTGCTGGAACGGATACACAACACTTTAAGGAAAAGATTGAATACTACTGGGGAATCAAGCCGCTGGAGATTTTTGGTGGAACCGAAGCAACCTGCATCGGAGCTGAATCCTGGAGTAAGAACGGATTGATTCTTTTCCCGAATGTTTGCTTCTATGAGTTTATTCCAATGAATGAATATTACAAGAATCTAGAAAATCCCGACTATGTTCCAAAAACATATCTGATGAATGAACTGAAAGCGGACGAATACTATGAAATCGTCATTACCACTCTTAAGGGTGGAGCTTTTGCCCGATATCGCATCGGAGACATCTTTAAATGTGAAGTATTGAAACGTGAAGAAGATGGTATCATGCTTCCTCATTTCCGCTATATTGACCGAGTGGATCCGATCATTGATTTGGCCGGATTTACCCGTATCAGCGAATCGACGATATCTGAAGTATTGAAATTATCACGTTTGGGTATTGGAGAATGGTTTGCCTATAAACGTTATGATGATTTAAAGCGTCCGTATGTACAGATGTATGTAGAGACGATTCGTCATCCTCATATGACAACATTGGAAGATCCTCAGCTTATCAAGGAGCAGCTGGAGATTTATTTCAAACACATTGATCCGGATTATGCAAATTTGAAGAAAATGCTTGGGATTGAACCGTTGGATGTGAAGTTACTTCCTTCAGGTACCATTGGAAAACATCGGGCAAGAATAACCCACACTATGGCCAAAGTAAACCCATCGCATTTTGATGTCATGGAAGTGCTGAACTTGGCAGAACCTGCAGTAGGTGACTTATTATGTTAATGAGTGATCTTTTGTACTGGGGTTTACCATCCGCTGCTTTATTAATTAATTCGCTTCTTTTTCTAATCTTGTCTTTATCCAAAAAGGACCGTCAGATTAATTCATTTATGCTGTTCATTGCTGTTATGATTTTCTGGGCTGCCACATCCTTACTGATGAAAGCGCAGGTACCTCCAGGAGTACTATTCTATAATCGTGCGATGGTCGCCTCAATCACGATGGTGCCATACTTTGCCTTTTTATTCATCAGTATTTTTACCAATCAGATTAAGAAAATGGCGATTGCTTTCTGGTCTGTGGTTATCTTTGTCATTCAAATCGTCAATGCACTCGGTTTAGCAATTACCTCAGCAGAAATGGTTCCCGTCGAAATTAATGGGATCATCAGTTATGAGCTTGTTTATACGATGGGATGGGTTGCGTATCTTTGTTTTGGGGCAGTCTTCCTCTTGCTGGCATACTGTATGAACCTGATTCGAAAAGGATTCAAGCAGGGAAAACGAAATTCCAACTCACTAAGACCGGTCTTATATGGA
>DOKQ01000098.1 GCA_003510215.1 Erysipelotrichaceae bacterium | reverse complement strand
AAGTGCATCTACGAAAGTAGTGAACTTAGGTGTCAATGTTGTGTTAAGACAAGATTTGACAAAAGAGATGGAAGTTGAATTGAAGAAATTTGGTGTAATTCTTAATCGACTTGAGAAGATTGATGCCATCACCATGCGTGTGAAATCCAACCAAATTGAGTCAATTAAAGCACTTCCTTATGTACTTGATGTTACGGAGGATGCCGAGCGTGTCGGTGCACCGATTGATCGAGTCATGGTGGAAGATTTCACACTCGGATTAAACACATGGAATTTGGATATGGTGAATGTCACTGATTTAGGGCAAGGCCGTGTTGTGGACTATGATGGAGAAGGGGTCTATGTGGCTGTTTTGGATACCGGACTTCATGATAGTTGGAGATCTTATTTTCCACAAGAGAGAATCATGTCTCACCTAGCTATTTCTTATAGTGGTGGAGGCGGTGAAGTTGGTCGTGTTTCGAGTCAAAAGAACAAATGGGAACATGATACGAATGGACATGGCACACATGTAACCAGCACCATTTTAGGATTTAATCTTTTAGGAAATTCAATAAATGGTGTTGCACCTAAAGTGAACATTATTCCTGTTAAGGTGCTGAATCAGAATGGTCGTGGTTGGTCATCAGTTATCACACAAGGTATTCTATATGTAGCTTATCTAAAAGAAACGGTACTAAAGGATGTTCCAGTAGTGATAAACATGAGTTTGGGTGGTTCTGTTCTGGATGCTATGGAAAAAACAGCGATAGATTATGCCGTCGAAGTGGGCGTGATTATTGTTGCCTCTGCGGGGGATAATGGTCAGCAAGGCATGGGATATCCAGGTGCCTATGAACCGGTTATTTCGGTCGGTTCTGTGGGTACAATGAATGAGTTTAGTGTTCAATCTTGGTGGTATGCTTACGATGTTAGTGAAACCAATGTTCTGGATGAACTCTATGTATCTAGTTTTTCGAGTCGTAAAACCAAAGATGAACATGATCTTGATGTTGTGGCACCGGGAAGTTATGTGGTAGGACCATATCAGGTCAATCAAGGACAATTATCCTATTATTACTTGAGTGGTACGTCGATGGCTGCACCTCATGTTACAGGGATTGTAGCCTTAATGTTACAAAAAGACCCAACGTTGTCTGCTTTAGAAGTTGAGTCTTTGTTAGAGTATGCAGCACTGCCAATTGAGAATGCTTATGATTTAAATGGTAATTTACTGTGGGATAAAGAGGCTACAGGTGCCGGATTGATTACAGCGGATGCAGTGCTTGATTTAATTCCTTAATCTTATGATTCGTTTTGAAGCTGTTCTTTATAAAGGGACAGCTTCTCTTTTTCTTCTTCTGGCAACACAGGGTATTGAGGGTTAATATCTTTAAGTTCCCCTACCAGAATTTCAGAGATAACAGCACGAGCAAACCACTTCCGATCCGATGGAACAACATACCATGGTGCATGTGTTGTAGAGGTTGCATTAATGGCTTCTTCATATGCGTTCATATACTGATCCCAAAAGCCTCTTTCCTTAACATCACCACTCGAAAACTTCCAGTTCTTTGCCGGATCGTCAATGCGTTGTAAAAATTGCTTTTTCTGCTCATCCTTCGAAATATGCAGGAAGATTTTGATAATTCGAAAGCCATTTTCGTAGAGATGGCGTTCATAGTCCCTAATCTGTCTGAATCTATTTTCGAAAATATCTTCAGTGATACAGCGTTTTGGAAGAGGCGTTTTTTTATGCAACTGATGGACCTTAACAACGAGCACATCTTCGTAATATGATCGGTTGAACAAGGTGATTTTGCCTCGTTCAGGTCCTACTCGACTTGCCCTCCACAAATAGTCATGGGCGTACTCCTCGGGAGTCGGGACTTTAAAATTATGAACATTGACACCTGCGGGATTAACACCACTCATCACATATTTAATTGCGCCATCCTTACCAGCCGCATCCATGGCCTGAAAGATAACCAGTACACCTTCAACTCCTTCAGCATACAAACGATTCTGAAGCTCCTGCAACTCAAAGATATAGTCATCTTTGATATCCAGTGCCTCCTGTTTGTTATCAAATGAACCCTTTTGCTTTGTATCAAACTCACTTAGTTTAAACTTCTTGCTTCCGTCAAATCGAAATTCATGAATATTCATTTGAGTACCTCCTTGTTAAGTTTGTTACCATGATTATAACATACAAAAACGAGCCGATATCGACTCGTTTGATTTCTACTCAACTTGGATGTTTAAATGATTGAACAAGGTTGTATCAACAGGGTAAATCTTGGAAAGGATTGCTCCCAATAACATGCCTCGTTCACTACTCGCTCCGCCCAACTCAGTGTTTATCTGAAGGGTAGATATGAAGTCTTTTTCCATAGCTAACAAATGTAGGATGAGTGGTATCGATTGAGGGATTGAACAGGCGATCCCTGCATAGGATTTGATAAAATCCGTCGTATCACTCATTTCGATCGCTTGAACTAAAGCTGCTTCCATTGATTCGGGTGCAAGATTCAATGATTTCTTTATAGCATCTATAAGAGTATACTCAGGTATCAACTGTAGAATAGAGTCAAACATCTGATACAAAGACTTATACTCATGTCGGTTTGTAAATAGCTGTGCCTGCTCCCATGCCCATTCATTACTTAAGTTCAAATCTTTAGCTACAAAATAGGGGACAAAACCAACAAGATGATCATCTGTCATTTCTGCTTTTGGAATGTCTAACCGAAGACGATCGATTGTCATATTCAATATCAGTTTTTGAGTGTACGTTTCTACATACCCAACATATTCTCCACCCGGCTGCATTTTTTCATAGAGCAATTTAGCAAAGTCTTTTGATGAAAATTTTGGGTTTAGTTTTGTGGCATCAAAAAGCCATTTGAGCATCATGCCTTGGGTGGTGACATCTCCTTTTTTTCCAAAGGGATACCCAAAATAAGCGCTTTTTGCTTTTTGATAATGATTGATATTAGGTGAGGTAAATAAAAGACTTTCTTTCTGTGCAAGCTCTTTTAAATATACAGGATCATATACCCAGTGATACCCGAAACTAGCTGTATTTGCAAGTAAAGCATAGGATGATAATTTCATGATGTTCCTCCTTAGGGGTTCTTTATAATGTCATTATACCTTGTTCATGATGTTAAGTCATACATTTGCTCATGTTGTATAAAATTAAATTTAATAATGCATAATAGTTGAAAGAGAAAGTGTGTAAACCGTATACTAACAACATATGAAAGAGGGATGAAATATGAAAAAAACGTTTCTATTAATTAGTGTTGTACTACTACTGTTCCTTGGTGCATGTGCTCCGAAAGAAGAAGCACCACTGCGAGTCGGAATGGACTTAAGATATCCTCCGTTTGAAACAGTGGACAGTCAGGGAAATCCGATGGGAATTAGTGTTGATATTGCTTTTGAACTTGGAGAATTTTTAGGAAGGGAAGTTGAGATTGTTGATTTACCCTTTGGTTCATTAATTACATCACTTCAAACCAATGAGATTGATATCATTATCGGATCCATGTCTATTACAGAAGAAAGAAAGCAATCGATTGATTTTTCGATTCCATACGTCTATTTTCCACTGGTTACTCTTGTAAATCGCCAATTGGCTGAATCGTCAAACTTTGAGTCAATCGATGATGTGCTAGCCTATGATAATGTCGTATTTGCGGGTCAAAAAGGAACCATCTTTTTAAGTATTCCTGAGACTAAAGCAGCAAACCCTGGTCAGGTCGTTGAAACAGATTCTGCGGCTTTAGCGATTATTGAAGTAACAACAGGGGCAGCGGACGCTACAGTGCTTAGTTTACTTGCGGCCGCAAGCAATCACAAAGCAAATATTCAGACAACCGTAATGTTCATTGAACCACTACAAGTTAATCCAATAGGTATGGGTATTGCAAAAGGGAACAGTGAACTTAAGGAAAAGGCGGATAAGTTTATTGCTTCAATGGAACAATCAGGTGTGAATCAACGTCTTCGTGAGAAGTATAATTCAATGTTACTTGATGAATACTTGCTTGAAGACGGAATTGACTTGTTTTTACAATTAAATGATTAAAAAAACAGTTCATTTTTCATTCGCCTTGGGTCTATATGGACTATTGATATTCTTTATTGCCTACAGCTATCCTGGAAAAGAAAACTTTGATTTACTCCGTCTGTTTCCTGCAAGAAACGAGATATTTCAAAGCTGGTTATTAACACTGTATATTAGTTTATCCTCACTTGTTTACAGTATGATTGTGGGATTTGTTCTATATCTTTCGTCAAAATCATCGCTTTTATTTATTCAGTATGTAGGAAGGATATTTGACGAAGTAGTTTTCGGTTCACCATTGATCGTATTTATTATTGCTATGTATTATTTTATTGCCATCCCTATGGGAATAAGCAATCGGCTTAATGTGGGTATTCTTGCTTTTAGCCTGTACATGGCACCGTATATGAAAACCTTACTTGATGGAGCGATGAAATCGATTGATGATGCTCAATATCAGGCGATGAAGGTACTTGGGTTTAGTAAGGGTCAAAGTTATCGTTACATTATTTTACCCCAAGTGATTAAACTGATTTTCCCTCCACTGATAGGGCATCTAACTTTTATTATTAAGGGAAGCAGCTTGTTAAGTGTGATTGGTGTAAGAGAGCTCTACTTCCAGATTGATCGTATTCAGGCAAATCTTCTGTTATACGTGGAGGGATATTTGCTTATGTTTATCACCTATCTTCTGATGACCATTCCTTTAGTGGCGATGTCTCGATGGATAGAAAGGAAGTTATCACTATGAAGATTGTTACTGAAAATCTGACCCACATCTATGATGGAAAAGAAGTAATTAAAGATATTAATCTATCAGTGGAAGGTGTTGAAGCAATTGCACTCATTGGACCCAGTGGTGCCGGGAAGTCAACATTATTAAGACTCCTTTGCAAAATAGAAGAAGCAAGTGTGGGAAACTTGTTTGTTAATGATGTTTCTGTTCATGATGTAGAAGCTAAAGAGTATTATAAAAAAGTAGGATTTGTATTTCAGTCACACAATCTTTTCCCGCATTTATCCGCGATTGAAAACATTACTTTGGTTCTTGAGAAAGTCCACAAGTACTCCAAAGACGAAGCAATCAAGAAAGCGAACCTACTTCTCGAGCAATTTGGGTTAAGTGAGCATAGCCACAAACGACCATCGCAGTTATCTGGTGGTCAGGCACAGAGAGTTTCTATTGTGAGGTCACTTGCGATTGAGCCTGAAGTGCTTTTTCTTGATGAACCTACATCAGCGTTGGACCCAATTCTAACACGCGAAGTTCTTCGAACAATTTTGGAACTACGCAACCAACACAAAAAGTTTATTATTGTCACACATGAACTTGGTTTTGCCAAAAAGGCAGCAGACTATGTGATTTATATGGAAGATGGTGTCGTTATTGAAGAGGGTAAAGTAGATATTCTCGACCACCCAAAAACAAATAAATTACGTCAGTTTGTTGAGTATGTGATGGACTGATGTATACAAAAAAGAGAATCTCGCGATTCTCTTTTGCTATTTTGCTTGTAATTTTACTTTGCATTGTCCATGGGCTATTTCATGACGAGTCCACCAGAGTCCAATCATAATGAGAAGAAGAGAAACAAGTTTATAAGGAAGTCCGGCAAATGGAAGTGCAATCACCGAGAAGGCAATACCGATATTTGCGAAGAAGGCAATAATGCAGGGTGTGCAGCCATATGTCAATATTCCAAATAATACGGAAACAAATCCTAAGTTTGATCCTTTACTTTCACTCCCTTTAAGTACAGCCATAATCGTACTTAAGTTTATTAATAGTGCACTGGATCCTGCCATAATCAGATTCAGTAGAATATTGATTACAACCAAGCTAATACCAAACTCATCAGCCATGAGTGAATAACTCATGTTAAATCCATCAATCACAGTGTAAATCGAAATAAATATAAAGAAGAATAGCAACCCTTGCATAAGGTATTTTTTATTCCTTAACATTGAATAAGCTTCTTGTAACATGACGATACCTCACTTTATCTAGTAGAAATTATAACACAACGTGTACATTTCAATCAGTGACATGCTCACAGTCTAGTTATCCTCTGAAATCATAGTTAAGGTATCCCAATTCATGTCTATCTGATAATTGATTTCAAATGAAGGGGTCTGATAGTATTTTTTATCAGATAAAAGTCGATAGGCAGTTAACGAACCCACTGAATTACTGAAAGGACCGACATTGTACAAAAGAGAAGCATCATACCCAAGCTGTATCAGTAGGTTCAGTAAATAAGTCGCTTCAACACCTGCGGTCGAAATAACAAAAATTGGCTTATTATCTGGGAATATACGTTCCATGATTCGGTCTGATTCTTCATAATTATGAATAAAGCTTCCGGGATCACCAAGAAAAATACGTTCTTGTCCATCTTTTGGTGGGAATTGCTTCATTGTATATAGAGCTTTTGAATCAGTTACTGAAGCGATAAACTCGTAGAAAGGTATCCAGTGAAATCCAGCCACATAACCTTCATCACGAATTTGGCTGAGTGATCTTGTATCAACATAATAAGCATCTTGAATAAACATGTATGAATCTAGATTATGAGGTTGTATAGGTGAGTCGATCATCGAAGTGCTATGTGGGTCTGATTTTTCGGGTAGGGTAAGAATTGTCTCTACCGGCGCTTTAGCACAGGATAACAACAGCGAAGAGAGTAGTATCAGCAAATATTTTTTCATTTCATCACCTCGGTACACGTTCAGTTTATTGATTTACCTATCAAATGTCAATATATTTAATGACATTGTTAACTTGTGAATTAAATGGACATAATAACATGTGAAAATTATAAATAAAATGCTTGTAAATAATCTATCAAGATGTATAATATCATCGAAGGGAGATTTATATGAAAAAACTATTTAAAACAGTGATCAGTGTTGTTTTATTGTTCTCTTTGCTTGGATGTACACAAACTCCATCAGATAACAACAATAATACTGGTGATCCTGTAGTAATCAATCTTGAATTGATTAATGATTTCTTGAATACCAGTGGGGACTTAGGCCCTGGTACTATTGGTAATGAAGTAGCAGTTGTTCCAATTGCGCATATCGATGGTCCAAGAAACGAGTCGTCATTCTATGCTTTTGTGAACTTTAAGTATAAGGCACGTGATTACATTAAGTATCAGATTACTTATCTATCATGTACTTGCCGTGCTGCTTCAGTAAATTACTGGCAAACAGCTTATGTTGAAATTTCGCTACCTGAAAGCCGTAATGCGGATGATGCAGAGTTACGTTTCTTGTCATTCGATGCGGATTCAAATCGTGAGTACTTAGGTGGTTTCTGGGGTGATAGCAGTCCAACACCTGCAGGAGCATTCTACAAAGATTTCAAAGATGAGTTTATTCCTTACTTCTTTGGTAAACAAAACTCATATTTAAAGACATTGAGCACAATGTGGGATATTGATGAAAGTGCATACACCGCTGGTGAAGGTAGAGCAGATTTAACGCTAGACACATTCACAGGTTCATCAGTTTCAACAAATAACATTATTCGCATGATCCATGCAATTATGGAATATCATGCAACAGATGAATTTTTTGATTAATTAAACATACGGAGGAAGCTATGTTAAAAAAAATATTAGTCGTTGCAGTATTAGCTGCATCCTTGGCTGCATGTTCATCAGGAAGAACAGATGAACAACTAATCGAAGCCGGTTGGGTACTAAATCCAGCTGAAAATGGATATGTCTTCCATAAAGAATTACCTGCTACAATTGATACAACTAAAAAATACAAGCCAAGTGCAGACGCAGCTGAAGTGGCTTGTGCAGCTGGAGTCTATTCTGCAGCATGTTCATCCATTAATGTTGATAACTTGGATGAGTACCTAAATCGTAGTGATGTCGTTTATATTGATCTTCGTGATTACAAAGACTATACACAAAAACATTTCAAAAATTTTGAGGTTATTCCATATTTCGCATTTATTTTTAATAAAGATGCGAACACAGACGAATCACTAGTTCAATTGTATGGTGGAGAACCAACAGCTCCTGTAGCTGTATACAAAGAATCTGATGCGATTCTAAATGCCATCTTCCCTAAAGACAAAACAATCTTCTTGATGTGTCAATCAGGAGCTCGCGTTGTTTGGATGATGCAAATCCTTGAAGCTAAAGGATACGATATGAGCAAAATTTACAACGTTGGTGGAGTTGGTCAATACTCAGCTAGCAAATATGCTCCATTTATTACTGATTCCGCTGAATTTAGAATTGAAGCTACCTATTCTTTGGATGGAGCTACACGTAACTAATTCATCTTCTTTTGCAAAGAGATACACTAATTATTTCACAATTAGTGTATTTTCTTTTTATCTGTATGATATACTATTTTCATGTGAGGTGTTATATGAAACTATATGTAAAGCAGAAAGTGTTTTCTTGGGTAGATCGCTTCTATATCAAGGATGAAGAGGGGGTTGACCGATACTATGTTGAGGGTCAGTTGTTTTCCTGGGGGAAAAAACTCAGAGTCTATGATATGGCGAATCAGGAAATAGCATTTATTCAACAAAAAGTATTTTCGTTTCTTCCAAAGTTTTATGTGTTTAAGAGTGATGTTCAAATTGCGGAAATCGTCAAAGAGTTTACCTTTTTTAAGCCTAGGTACTCGATTGTTGGCTTGAACTGGACAATCATAGGTGATTTCTGGTCGCATGAGTACCAGATTAATGAAAATGATCAACCCATTGTACGAATCAGCAAACATTGGTTTACCTGGGGAGACAGTTATGAACTTGATATTCTCAACGATAAAGATGTAGATTTAGCTCTGGCGGTGGTATTAGCTATCGACGCTGTGATGAGTGCTGGAAGAAATGCAGCATCGCACACCTCTCACCAATAAGTTTGAATTATGTTATAATTAAAGAAAGGAGGGATGTTTATGGCATATCGTGACCCAAGCAATTCACTCTATCGATCGAAGGATGGTGCTGTCATTGGCGGAGTCTGTTCTGGTCTTTCCGAGAAGTTTAAAATTGATGTTACAATTATTCGTATCCTGTTTGTTATTGCTTTGTTTGGTGTATCGGCAGGATTTTGGATTTATGTAATTCTGTGGATTGCACTACCAGAAAAAAACGAGTTATAGGAGGAAATTATGAAAAAGAAAAGCATATTGGCGACGATTGGAGCTGTCACAGCAGTAAGCGCATCTGTCGCTGCGTATCAAGCATATAAAACCAACAAGAAAATGAAGTCATATGAAAAGAGAATGAGTTTTAAAGGTGAAAAGATGGTTTTTGATCAACCGTTCACCTCTGAATCAGTAGCTGTTTCATTCTCAGGATTATACATTGATATGACCCAAGCCTCTTTGGTGGATCATCGTGGACAACTTGATTTGTTTGCGCATTTTTCCGGTGTAGATATCCACGTTCCTGATCATTGGCAAGTAATTGTTCATGGAACAAATAAGAATTCTGGCATTAATAATCTATGTGCAGACATGTTAAGTGCAGATCAACCGGTGCTAACCATCAACTATCAATTGGAGTTCTCTGGTCTAAATATTCGTCCAGCACGCAAAGGTGAACTAAAAGAAAGCTTTGAAGATGTTGTGGAGGAAGGCAAAGATTTGATTCATCAGGGAAAAGAAGTATTTGAGGATAAAGTTGAAGAGATTCTTGATGAAGCAGAAGAGTTTGCGGAAGACGTTAAAGAAGAAATATTGAACTAACAAGCAGCAATGCTTGTTTTTTTATAGGGTAAAAAATCCCCATTATAATAAATAATCGGTATAATAAAGGTGTTATATGTAGAGAGGTAAATTTATGAAAAAAAAATCAACACTTATTGAGATATGGGGAGACATTGTGTTGCTCCATCATCTTGTTATAGCGATCGTAATCATAAGTATCACTACAATGATCGGACACCTGCAGGCACCGGCCAATTCAAGACCTCTTGGATTGCTTTTCGGATTAAGTGGTGCATTAATCGGATTCGCGATCATTACGTTTATTTTCCGTCCAAAAAGAACCATCCAAGTGGTAGAAGAGGAGGTTTGATTATGGATATCCAAACTATATTTATCATTGTTCTAGCAGTTCTGGCAGCCGTTGTAATCTACACCGTCATTGGCTTTATTCCTGGAACCGATGAAACCTCGGTTTTAATGCCTGTTACTCTTGCTCTTGTTTTGAGTGGTGTTCAGCCGATAGCTGTGCTAAGTTTCTTTATTGCGGCAATTATTACGCTTAACATCACCAACACGATGCCTACAGCGCTTGTGGGACTACCTGGAGGTGTTTTATCCAGCCCAATGATTGAACATGCGATAAAGCTGAAAAACCAAGGGAAATCAGCCATGATTATTCGCAAAATGGCAGCTTCATCTCTTTTGGGAGTTTTGATTTCTGTTCCGGTATCCTTGGTATTGGCACAGTTACTTGTTCCATACGGTCGCCAAATTCAACCTTATGCACCCTATTTGTTTGTGAGTGGAGCTATCTTTTTATCTTTGATAAGCAAGCACAAGTGGCTATCTTTATTAAGTATTATTCCTATGGCCATTTTATTTCAATCACTTAGACACTTATACTGGGGTCTAGGTGTCGTGCCAACGAATGTCAACATTACAACATCGTTCTTTTTGGGTATTACCATTGGACCCCTGTTGGTATCACTGTTTCAATTATTAAATCACCAGCAGCGAAAAATGATGGAGAAATCAGAAATCAATCAGATTCGTATTCCTAAAGAGTCTAAACTTACTCTTTTACCTTGGAAAATTCTGAATAAAAAAGAAGCCGCATCCGCATCAATTGCATCACTGATTTCGAGTTTTCTGTTTGTTTTAAGCCCGGTAGGACTCATTATTCTATTTGGTGAAACTGTAGCAAATCGAACCAAGAATCCTGAGGAAAAACCAATCATGTCTATGACAACGATGAGTGCTATGGCACAGTCTACATACATTTCGCAAGTAACGATTCCTTTGATTGCCTTGGGAATTCCATTATCTCCAGTTGCGATTGGACCTGCAAGCGCCTTGTTTAATGCGACAGGTGTTTTTACACTGGAAAACAATATTCACCATATGCTAACCACGCCTCAATTTATTATCTCGATTCTGATTGCAAGTAGTATAGCAATTGCAATTAATTACTATGTCATTAGTCGATATGCAAGTAGAATCACTCATTTGATCTTGTCTAGAATTCCTCATGAAGCTGTCCTAGGACTTTTCGTAGCCCTAATTCTGTTATTGGCATTTATGGATGCAGGAATAATCAATATCTTTGGGGTTCTACTTATCGGAATTACCTGTGGAACTCTAAATAAAATGGGTGTCAACTACGGAGTTCAATTTATGACTTTATATGCAGCCACATTTATTGTTTCAACACTTGCTGGGTGGTCGATGTGAAAAAAGGAGTTGGAGTATGTAACGCGAAAGTCATACTCATGGGAGAACATTCAGTAGTATACGGTCATATGGCGATTGCCCTTCCCTTTAAGGGAGCACAAATCAAAGTGATTATCACTTCAGGAAATGATGAATTTACATCCCAGCTCTATTCAGGAAGTATAGCGAATATGCCGGACGAAAGCAGTCACATTCAACAGCTGATATTCTATTTAAGAAAAAAACTGAATCAAAATGAAAAGTTATCAATTCAGGTAACGAGTAATATCTTGCCCTCACGTGGAATGGGTTCAAGTGCAGCGATAGCAAATGCCTTGATACGTGCCTTTTTTGAATATCATGAACTTCCATTAGACGATGAAATCCTTTTTCATTTTTCCATGTATGCAGAGAAAATCGCTCATGGAACGCCCAGTGGAATTGATTCGCTTGCAACAGCATCGCAATATCCGATTATTTTTAAGAAAAATCAACCTCCCGAATATATCCGTATGAACCTCCCCGGTTATCTAATTGTGGGTGATTGCGGTATTGAAGGGAGTACATTGGAGGCAGTTCGAGATGTGCGAAATCTTGTGGAGTTTGCGGATGGAAAACAACACATAGACCAGTTAGCTTTGCTAAGCCATCAGTTTATTGAAGTAATGACCAAGAGCGATATTTATCGTTGTGGATACCTGATGAATCAGGCACAGTACCATTTGGAAAAGTTGACTGTGAGTCACTCTTCCATTGATCGTATGATCCAGTTGGCTATGGATTCAGGTGCTTTGGGAACCAAGCTGACTGGTGGAGGACGAGGAGGGTGTGTCATTTCGCTTGTAGATGATCTGTCGACAGCAGAAGTAATTATAAAAAAATGGGAAGAAACCATGAGTTCTTCAGTATGGCTTATGAAACTGGATGAGGAAATGTAATGAAACGAGTAAGAGCAAAAGCAAATATAAACATCGCTTTATGTAAGTACTGGGGAAAGTATGACGAACTTCATGTACTACCTTTTACTACCTCCATTTCGTTTACATGTGATGCATTTTATACATTGACATCGATTGAATCTGACGACAAACTAACTCAGGATGAGTTTATTCTTGATGGGAAAGTACAGTCAGCAGAAGAAACCAGAAAGGTCAGTACTTTCTTACAGCGATTTAATAAAGATCGATATGTACGCGTCATGAGTGAAAATCATGTACCCACGGCAGCGGGTTTAGCTTCATCTGCATCTGGTTATGCAGCATTGGCCATGGCTGCAAACACATTTTTTAATACTGGATTATCCGCAGAAGAACTGGCATCATTGACTCGTTTTGGTTCTGGTTCTGCTTCAAGAAGTGTATTTGGTGGGTTTGCACAATGGCAGAAACAGAGTGATCGAATTACTCAATTAAGCCTTGAGGATGATTGGCTTGCCATGATTTTTATTATTGTAAATAAGGGGCCAAAGAACATATCCAGTAAGACAGCAATGAAACAGACTGTGTTAACCTCGCCTTATTTTGAGGCTTTTGTCCAATCAAGTGATGAAGATGCTTCTTTAATGAACCAAGCGATCAAAAATAAAGACTTCACTCAGTTGGGAAGGATTGCCAAGCATAATGCGTTTAAAATGCATGCTAGTATGATGGCAGCGAATCCTCCCATACTCTATTTTGATGCATCAACTCTAGAAGTGCTTCAACTTGTGGAGAGGATGAATCAACTTAACATGGAATGTTATCCAACGATGGATGCAGGTCCAAATGTCAAACTGATTGTCAAACGCAGTGAACTTCACTCAATTGAAAGTTGGTTAAAAGATCAGCTACCTCAATTTACAATCGTTGGATCAACCATGGGGAAAGGTAGTGAGATTCTTGAAATTGAAGAGTAATAGCGTGACGGTTAAAATCCCAGGGAAGATGTATCTTCTTGGAGAATATGCAATTGTACATCCAAATCAACAGGCTCTCATCTATGCTGTCAATCGTTATTTAAGTTTAGCCATTAAGCCGGCAGATTCAAATCGATTTACATCAGCATTTTTAAAAGAAGAAGCGATTCCTTTTCGTGCTGAAAGGGGCATGGTTCGATTCGATACCCCTCATGATACACGATTTATTGAACATGCCATAAACATTGCCATGGAATATCTGAATATTGAGTCGCTTTCAAATATATCCTTACAGGTAAGTAGTGAACTTGATCAAGGATATCAAAGAAAGCTGGGTTTTGGATCCAGTGGTGCAATTACAGTAGCTATGTTAAAAGCACTGATTGAATATTTCAACGAATCTATTACGGATGTGGCATTGGCTAAACTGGCAATTATTACACAAATGCAATTTTTTCCACACAGCTCCTATGGGGATGTCGTGTGTAGTGCTTTGGGAGGACTTGTGCATTATACCAAAGGGTCCCTAGAAACAGTGAAGTCACTTATGCGTCAGTACCCTCTTGCCACGGTGGTTGGCATGCCATGGCAAGATTGGTCAATGAACCGTTTATCAGCAACATTGCCACCGATGCTCGTGATTAACACAAATCAGCGGGCATCAAGTGAAGATTTGGTTCGTCAGGTTAATCAGGTGCAGGATCATCCAAACTTTCAACGGTTTCTACATCAGTCCAAAGAGATTGTTCGCCTAGGTAAAGATGCACTTATGGAGGGGAATCTTCAAGCATGGTATCAGTCAATTGATAAGTACAGGGAACTCTTGGTCTATCTTCAATCAATTTCATCCGCAAATATCGAAACTGCAGATATTGAGTTGTTAATCCATCAGTTAAACACACTTGGTGGTCACACAAAGACTTCAGGTGCAGGTGGAGGAGATAGCCTTATTAGCTTTTTTAACACAAAGGATGATGAGTTAAAGGCCAGAGAATGGTTAAGACAACAGGGGTATGACATATTGGATATCTAGGAGGTAATCTATGAATCGCAAAGATGAGCATGTAAAGTATGCAATGGATACAAAGAAATCCAAAGGTGCAAATGATTTTGATAAAATCAGATTTATTCATCACGGGTTCAGTGAGCAATCTGTGAGTGAAATAGATCTTTCAACGCATCTTATGGGAATCCAGTTTGACACTTTTTTCTATATCAATGCAATGACAGGGGGCAGCGAATGGACAGCTAATATCAATCGTGATTTGGCGACTATAGCATCAAGAACCAATCTAGCCATGGCAACCGGATCTTTAAGTGCAGCAATCAAAGATAGCACATTTGCTCCTAGTTTTCGAGTAGTAAGAGATATATTACCACAGGGTATCGTATTTGCGAACATGCAGGCAAGTGCTTCCTATACAAACGCTCAAAAAGCTATTGATATTGTTAAGGCCAATGCATTACAGTTGCATATAAATCATCCTCAGGAGCTTTTGATGCCCGAAGGTGATCGTGACTTTAAAGGATGGATTGAGAATGTTGCTGAACTTGTAAAAAAGATTAAGTTACCCATTATGATTAAAGAAGTCGGGTTTGGTATGAGTAAAGAAACCATAGAACAATGTGTGAACCTATCCGTTGCTGCGATTGATATAAGTGGTAGAGGTGGTACAAATTTTGCTCTGATTGAAAATATTCGAAGTATCTATCCAATGTCATACATGGATGATTGGGGACAATCGACCGTATTATCATTATTGGAAGCACAGGATTTTGTTGATAAGATTGATATTGTCGCAAGTGGTGGTATACGGCATCCATTGGACATGATCAAATCGTTAGCACTGGGTGCAAAAGCTGTGGGTATTTCTGGTACGATTTTACACTCTTTACTTGAGGTTGGAATTGATGCAACTGTTGATATGATTGAAAGATGGAAGATGGAGTGTACTTACATTATGACAGCTTTAGGAGCTAAAAATATTCAGGAGTTGCGACGCTGTGCCATGATTTTTGATGATTCTTTATACTCCGTTGCAATGCAGCGAAACTTGAGTTTTGAACACATTCCATTACGTAGGTAAACGTAATGATTGATTTTTGTTACAAGTTAGGATATACTATTCCTGCATACCCCCAGGGGGTATAGGAGGTCACATGAAATATCTCAAAATTAGTATAGTTTTCATCCTTGCCGGTATTCTTATTTATGCCTGGTATCCAAAATCAACTTCAAGTGAAAGAGTTTTACGTCAATATGGATTTGATCAACTTTCAGTCGAAGAGTTAGCATATACGCTTGATAAAGAGACATTTACACAATCAAATCTGATTGCTTCTATCACAGCAACATCTATTGCTTTTGGGGAAGTTGGTAAAAGTGTAAATATCGATATCCCAGAAGGAAAGTTCTACCTATCGTTAGCCCCATACATTGAACACACACATCCGTGTGCAAATCACAACTTTGTGACTTGTCGTGGGGAAATGCCAAACACAACCTTCCACGTGAAGATTGTTACTTTGGATGATGAAGTTTTAATAGATGAAGAATTAACAACCTATGACAATGGATTTGTGGGTGTTTGGCTACCAGCCAATATCACAGCGAACATTTATGTTCACTATCAAAATAAATCTGCAAACACAACGATTACAACATTAAAGACAAGTGATACTTGTTTAACCACTTTACAATTAGAGGGATGATTCATCCCTTTTTGTGTATGAAGTCAAGTCCTAAATCTTGTGTAAAATGGTTATGCGTTAGTACAGAAGAGAAATTACTTAATCCAGTTTCGAGTCTCTTCCGAATAGTTAA
>DOKQ01000182.1 GCA_003510215.1 Erysipelotrichaceae bacterium | reverse complement strand
GTGGAAGATATCATCGCGGATCTGGATCAGGCATTGACTGGAGCCCATGAGTAAATAAAAAATTAACCAACTTGAAGTATACCATTTCGCTATGATATACTTTGTAAACCAAACAACAGTAAACCAAGGGGAAGCAGGTGTGAATCCTGCACAGTACCGCTACGGTGTGAACTCGTTCAAGTCCGATTACCTTGTTTACTCTCACTAAAGACTTTCCCGGTTTAGGAAAGATGTGGACTATCTCAGGATAACTGCACTTTTTACCGGTGCAGTTTTATTTAACGTTTGGACATAAAGGAGAAATAGGATGTACAAGGAGTTTTTTACTATGATAAAAAGAAATAAATCAAATGAGTCGATTGTTATCGATGCGGTTGTAGGTGCAGGGAAGACGGCTTATATGGAAATTCTTGCAAAGGAATTTGGTATGCCTACATTTGAAGAACCAGTAGTTAACAATCCAATATTAGATAAATTCTACTATGACCGCAAACGCTATAGTTTCCCTTTACAGATATTCTTTTTAAATCGTCGTTTTGATATGCTCAAGAAGGCTTCACAATCAGAAAAGCCGGTTCTCATGGACCGAAGCATCTATGGAGACATGATTTTTGCAAAGTTACTCTATGAAGAGGGAAACATGGATAAAGAAGAGTTTGATTTATATAAGGAACTTTTAACCAATATGCTTGATCATGTAGAAGCTCCAAAACTCATGATTTATCTTAAAGCAGATACTGAAACAGCAATGAAACGGATTAAGAAACGTGGACGTGATTATGAACAAGTGGTTGAAAGAGCTTATTGGGAGAACTTAAATCGTGAATATGAAGCCTATTTCAATGAGTATAATCTTTCTCCTCTTCTGATTATCGATGCTAACCGATATGATATTGTTGAAAATGAGCAGGATCGATCGACAGTCATTCAAATGATATCAGATAAAATAAAGCAACTCTGAATTTATGATTAAAAAGAGTTCCTATTTATGCATGCTAAGTGCTATAAATAGGAATTTTTTTAAGATATAATATCCCAAAGAGGTAGCAAGCATGAGTATATCAAAAATTGCCAGATTCAGCTTTCTATTGGTTGTTATTTTTGTCATTCTAGCTATATTTCTAAATTTCTCACTGATTCGTAGGGTACGAACTTTTAATGATAAAAATAGAGACATTGAAAGCCACATGGTCCAGACTCAAAGTGATATGGATAAGCTGATGATTGTCATGAGTGTTTAAACTGACCTATATCGAAAAGGCTTGCTGCCGATGGGTGTAACAATAGAACAGCTAACTCAACTAAATGATCTTAGTAAAAATCTGAAGTTACAACTTGGGTCAATGATGCTGACTTTCGAAGATGTCAACTACCCACCACCTAAAGGTAATGGGTTTCTGTGCCACAAGAATTTTATGAATAAATACAGTTTAAATCGTCATTCCAGGTATTTGGAGGAGATGTTACCCATTCTTGAAACAATCCAGCAACATAAAGCAATATTGAAGCTTACACAATTCAGAATACCCAGCGCGACAATCAGTTTACCTATTTAACTAATGAGTTTTCACAACTCAAGTCTCAGTTCAGCCAATTTCAAAATGAAAACTCAAAGTTAAGAGATATCATCAACGATGACATTTCACTGGTACTAAATACAACCTTTGTCATATTGATCATCATTATTTTCCTGTTTGGTTATGCGATTCAAGGTTTTATGTCTGTGCAGTTACCTTACATTCAAAAAAGCCTTCTGGCCCTTGGTAATCATCAATATGGAGCAAAACGAGTGATTCCACAACCTGTTTTTGAGGAAGAAAAAATCATTCATAATCAAATTGAACGAGTTTTTGATGAAAACCTGTTTATTGAATCCTTACGGGAGAAACTGCTTGATGTGTATCTGATGGAAGATGCTATGGATATTTTGTTTCAAAGTCTTTCCTTACGCATGAAAGTGGATCGGTTAGGAATTGCCTTTGTGGACTATCAGGAAGAAAAGATTATTGCGGAGTACGGAGTTCATGTGGACGGAACCATCCGGCTTGGGCCAGGATTTGAAGTGCCTTTTAAGTCCACTTCGCTTCACGAGTTAATCATGATAAAGCAAACACGCATCACTCCGGATATTGAACAGGCACTTACATTAAACCCAGCGAGTGCATCATTGAGGCTTCTTCATCAGGAAGGAATTCAGTCAAATGCAATCTTGCCAATCCTTATTAATCAGACAGTATTTGGCTTTCTGTTTCTTAGCTGTAAGCAAAAAAACTACTTTAATGAACAACATATCTCATTTACGACAAAACTGCTACTGGAAATCAAGGGTTTGCTTAATCGTGCCTATTTCAGTAAACTTGTTTTTTCGAAATTGACGGAGAGCTTTGCTCAACTTGTGGACAAAAAGGATAATAGCACAGGAGATCATATCAATCGAATGGTTCAATATTCAGTGCTCTTGGCAAGAGCACTTAAGAAGCAACCCCTAAAAGAAGGGTATGAAATTGACGAAAAACTTATTCTGGAAATTGAGCGTCAGGCTTCATCTCATGATATTGGCAAGATTGGTGTCCCGGATGCTATTTTGAAAAAAGATGGAAAATTGACCTCAGAAGAATGGGTGGTTATGCGTGAGCACCCAGTCATTGGAGCCAATGTTTTTAAGGATTTACGTGAAGGTCTCAAGATTTTTGATCCGGATTTTTACCGCGTGGCAGAAGATATTACCCGGTATCATCATGAGCGATGGGACGGTAGTGGATATCCTGAAGGATTAAGTGGTTTAGCAATTCCACTTGTGGCAAGAATAGTAGCGATTGCGGATGTTTTTGATGCCATTAGCAGTAAGAGGGTATATAAGAATGCTTATGACCTTGATACCACATTTAATATCATTAAGGAATCAAAAGAAACACACCTTGATCCATATTTGGTAGACCTATTTCTTAATGAGAGGGAAAATATCGTGCACATATATTCTATTTATGGTGGATTGGATGAGTAAAATTGCGCAAATTCATTTTTTAAGTTGTTTGAATCATGTATAATACAATCATTGAGGTGATTGAATGAATCAAACACAGATGAAAACCACCCTCGCACAACTGCTGCAAAGAATCAAAGAATTAACACCTCTAAACTCGGATGAATCAATGAAGTTGTGTGAAGAAGCCATGGACTTGGCAAAGTCACATCATCTAATCGATGAGCAGGGTTGGATTTTTCTAAATCAAAGCTTAATCGAACGTATTCGTTCAAACACAACTTCGATGTTAACCTTTGCCTATCAGGCAAATGAAATCTTTCAAAAGACTCATGATATTGAAGGGCAAATCAGAGCAAACAACCTAATTTCCATTGCCTATTTTTACTATTCTCTTTTTGAGTCTGCATTGGCCTATGGTTTGCGTGCTCTTGAGTTAATGGAGACATTTAGAAATGATGCATTGCATTGCAGTGTTTTAAACAATCTTGGAGAAGTTTACCGCGAAACCGGAAATAACAAGAAGGCTATTGACTATTACAATCAGGCGTTGAGTATCAGTAAAAAACTGACACACTTGAGCTATACTGCTGCGATTTATAGCAATTTAGGTGAGGCGTACGCATCAGACAATGACTTTGAGAGAGCCCAATCCTATTTTCATTCCAGTTATGATATTTTAGCGCAGGAAAATGATCAGGTTAATCTTGGTGACCTTGAGAATCGGTTGAGTAAACTTTATGATCGAATCAACCAATACGAGTTGGCCATTGATTATGCAAAAAGTGCATTTACTCGATTGTACGAAATTCAAAATCAATATTATCTGATTGATGTTTTGGTGAACTTATATGAATTGAAAACGAAAATCTCGGATACACGAGCGATTGATCATTTGTTGCATGCTTCGGATATGGCTGAACTAATTGCATCGAGAAAGAAGCAATTAATCATTTATCAGAAATTATCTGCTCACTATGAATCGTTAGAGCAATACTCTTATGCACTGGAGTTTATGAAAAAGTATTGTGCCATAAATGAAGAACTGATGATTTCAGCTATGAGTACGAAACTTGAGATTTTGACTCTTGAAATGAAGTACATTAAAGAAACGACAGAGTTCAATAATTTAAGACAACGTCTTGAGCAGGAAATGTTAGCTAAGCAGATGGAGCTAGAGCAAATCAAGACAACCAATCAACAACTCGAGAAAAAAGCCTATGAAGATGAGCTGACGGGCATTTGGAATCGTCGTAGTATCAACACGTATCTAAAAGATGTATTTGAAGAATCCAATCCTCAAGGCACCATCGCATTATTTATGATGGATATAGACCATTTTAAGCGATATAACGACTATTGGGGTCATGCCAAAGGGGATGATTGCATAAAACAGATTAGTCAGACAATATCTGAGATTAAATCTTCAAATAACGATATCTTTGGTCGATATGGTGGAGAAGAGTTTGTTTACATATCAAGAGATGTGGATGCCAATCAGGCCATTGATCTGGGAAATCAAATCAAGGAAGCAGTTGAAAAGCTTCGACTCTTCTATGTGTTTGATGAAATCAGCTATCCGGTAACCATGAGTGTAGGGATTGCCATTGGATCGATTCAAGAGGCAAAACATTATGCGCATCTATTGGAAATGGCCGATGAACAATTGTATCTGGCGAAAGAGTTAGGTCGAAACCGCATCAGTCATACCATATTCTCATTGTAAAACGAAGGAATCAGAGTGTCTGATTCCTTTTGCATTTGAAAAAGAGGATGATTTCTGTTATTGTAAGGGATGTACGCAAAGGATGATGTATATGAAAGATATTATATTAATTATTTTATTACAACTTGTCTATGTTCCGATGTTAGCATTACGTACCATTAGTATGGTTAAAAAACTCAAAGTGTTAACCGCATTCTTTGGATTTCTTGAAAGTATCGTCTATGTATTCGGACTGGCCATCGTATTAGCCGGTGATCAGACGATTGTGGCAATGCTTGTCTATGCCGTCGGATTTTCACTAGGACTTATTGTAGGTATTTATATTGAGAATAAAATTGCCATTGGGTTTACATCAGTTATGGTCAATATTAAGGATATGAATATGGAACTTATCACAACTCTTCGTCAACGAGGGTTTGGGGTTACTATTTTTGAAGGCCAGGGGAAGGATAGCCAAAGATACCGTTTGGATATTCTAACAAAACGAACCCGTGAAATCGAACTGTATAGCATCATCGATAGCTTTGAACCAGCTGCTTTTGTTATGTCCAACGAACCTACTCGATTTAAAGGTGGCTATATGGAAGTGATGATGAAAAAACAGGCGAAGAAATTTGAGAAACAGATGGAAGTTCAACCAGCGGAAGAAACTGAAGGTTGGATTAAGAAGACTGCCAATGAAATTGTGAATGAAGTTGTTGAACTATTACCGAGTGATCAGGAAATAAAAGATTAAGCCGAAAGGCTTTTTTCTTTTATGAAAATAATGCATAATATGAGTAGAGGTGATCGTATGCTAGGAGCTATTTTTGGAGATATCGCTGGTTCTGTATATGAGTGGAACAACATAAAAACCACACAGTTTCCTTTGTATGATTCGGAAGCTTTCTTTACGGATGATTCGGTGATGACAATTGCGGTTGCCAAGGCATTATCAGAAACCGATCTAAGTAATGAAACAGAAGTAAAACAACAGACCATCCAATGGATGAGAAAGATAGGCAAACATTATCCCGACAGCGGGTATGGCGGTCATTTTTTCCAATGGATGTTCGATGAGTCCATGGGACCATACAACAGTTTTGGAAATGGCTCAGCGATGCGGGTGAGTTCTGCCGGTTGGTATGCCTCATCCTTGAGTCAATCGCTTAACTTAGCCAAATGGGTGAGTGAGGTTACACATAATCATCCGGAAGGCATCAAGGGTGCCCAAGCCACAGCAGCAGCGATTTATCTTGCAAAAACAAAACATTCAAAAAAGCAAATCAAAGAATATATCGAAGATCATTTCTATTCGTTGCCAGTTTCGTGTGATGCGATCCGCCCAACGTATCAGTTTAATGAAACATGTCAGAAAACAGTTCCTGAAGCCATCGTTGCTTTCTTGGATTCAACTGATTTTGAACATGCCATTCGATTGGCCATTTCACTTGGGGGAGATAGTGACACATTGGCAGCTATTACTGGAAGTATAGCTGAAGCCTTTTATGGAATGAGTCAATCGAATAAAGAATATGCCTTGAGTAAACTGGATGACCGATTAAAAACCATTGCGATTGATTTCGCACAAAGAAAGTGAGTGAATGATCATGAAATTTAAGCGATTGGTTCAAATTATGGGGACTTTACTTGGATGTTTAGTCGGATTTGTCATCGGACTTATTGTTGGTATGCAACTTGGCGGAAACTATTTCGTCAACTTCACTTTCAATGGAGTTCGTGGGTATGAAGCTGTGGGTCAGTTAGGGAGTATCATTGGTTCAGTTTTAGGCGGTTTTTTGGGCTATGGATTATTCTCTTTGCCTTTTAAAAAGAAACAGGAAAAGTGATGAATTTATGTAAAGAAAAGAGGTGAGTATATGCATGATATTTTGGTTGAACTTGATGAGTTTCGCAGAAATTACTTAAGATATAACACGGTGTTTCCGACGATTTCATCCATGAATCTGCGACGGTTGCAACGATTTGCACTTAGTCTTGTGTTCATTGAGTTCATATATTGGATGTTTGAGATTTTATTAAGTCCTCAACCTTTTGTCTGGGTTTATTCACTCGATTATATTATTCATGGAATGATCGGAATCTTAGCGGTTCTTTGTGTATATATCACATCTTCGTATCTATTTAACCAAAGGCAACCATCGTTACATCGATTGGACATGATGACATGGCTATTTGCTCTTGTAACCCTAAGTGCCTACGCCCTTCTGGCAAGCATCCACTTGTCAGAACACATGCAAATTGGTTGGTTTGTACTCGTGAGCATTCTTTCTGCTTCGCTACTTTACGTGCGTTGGCCAACCTCACTTGTTACCTATACCTTGGCTTACCTGGTTTTCATTCTATCCTTTATCTTCGTTCATCGAGCCTTTGACTATATGTGGATGTATCTGTTATTTTCTATGCTCATTTATGTGTTCGTCTTGTTTGTCTCTTCATTTAACTATACAAATCAGGCATTACATATTTATAAGCACAATGAGTTAACGAAAGTAAAAGAAGAACTTGAGCACCAGATGCGTCATGATCGATTAACCGGCATCTACAATCGAGCTTTCTTTCATGAAATATTCGAGCGCGAGTTGGACATGATTTACCGTCATAAACATCCGGGAGCACTTATTCTACTTGATATCGACGTGTTTAAAGTTATTAATGATGCATATGGACATGTGATTGGGGATGAAGTATTAAAACACATAAGCAAGAAAGTCATG
>DOKQ01000159.1 GCA_003510215.1 Erysipelotrichaceae bacterium | reverse complement strand
TCAACTGTCAAAGTCCCGTGGAGAAGGGTTCATTCGTATCTCATACTCATACTCCCTGGCTCACATTAAATCTGCCTGTGATAAGATTGAAATTTTCCTGAAGAACCGAACATCTCGCATTGAATGAAACTTGCTATGGATTTTTGGTAAGTTATCGTCATTTTCAGCATTTTGTTTTCTTTCTATATATAATAAAGTTAGATATATGGAGGAATACCTATGAAAAAGATACTTGCCCTATTGTTAGTCGTGCTCATCATCACTGGGTGCCAGCAGGCACAACCTGCTCATTTAAGTCAGTTTAAAGGGCTCGAGCCAATCACTGTCATCGATGAAATCGATGTTTATGATTTGGTGGTTCAACGTCAACTGGCCTGTGCTGAAGCATTAGAGTTTGTGGGTGAGGATGATCAGTTTCAATACTATCTACCCTGTTTAAAAGGAAGTCAAATGTTTTTTGTAACAGGCGAGGATGTTCTCAACATTTTCGAAGCTCTTGAAGCTGAGCTCATTTCACTTGAGCAGTTGTTTGAAGCAAAACTTGTGTTCCGTCATCCAATCGAAGAGTAGTTAAAAGGCCGAGTCATCGGCCTTCTTTTAATATGTTTCTGAAATAGTTTTCCCTTGCATATGAAGTTGTAGGTACTCAGGACCACCCGCTTTAGAATCCGTACCACTCATATTAAAACCGCCAAATGGCTGATAACCTACAATGGCACCGGTACACTTACGATTAAAATAGAGGTTACCTACATGGAACTCTTTACGAGCTCTATGTAAGTTTTCACGGTTATTGGAAATGACAGCTCCGGTTAGACCATATTCTGTATTGTTCGCAACTTCCAGTGCTTCATCAAAATCCTTTACCTTACAGACAGCCAGAACAGGACCAAAAATTTCTTCGTGCATGAGTCGGGCATTCTTATCAACATCAATGAAGATGGTTGGTTCAATAAACCAGCCATGCGAGTCATCTGCTTTGCCACCAAAGACTAACTTACCTTCAATAGCCCCAACTTCAAAGTAGGAAGTGATTTTATTGAATGCATTTTGATCGTTTACCGGACCCATAAACGTATCTGATTCTTTTGGACTACCCACTTTCAATGTTTTGACGATGTCAAGCATTTTTGCAACCACTGTGTCATACACTGCTTCATGAATAATTGCTCGGGAGCATGCGGAACATTTCTGCCCACTAAAACCAAAGGCTGAGCGAACAATGGAGTCAGCCGCTAAATCTAGGTCTGCCTGATCATCGACGATGATGGCATCTTTACCACCCATTTCGGCAATCACACGCTTTAACCAGATTTGACCTGGCTGAACTTTAGCAGCACGTTCATAAATCGTGATGCCGACATCTCTACTTCCGGTAAATGAGATAAACCTTATCTTTGGATGGTTGACCATATAATCACCGATTTCACGTCCACTTCCAGGAATAAAGTTTATAACTCCTGCCGGTAATCCAGCTTCTTCCAGTACTTCCACAAATTTATAAGCAATAACTTGGGTTGTACTTGCTGGTTTTAGCAAAATGGTATTGCCACTGACGATGGCAGCACTACTCATACCTACTAGGATGGCTAATGGAAAGTTCCATGGTGTAATGATGGCTCCTACACCAAGCGGGATATAATGATACTCGTTTCTTTCAACATTTCTACGACTTAAGATAGCATCGTCAACACGAGTCATCTGTCTCATTTGACGTCCGTAATATTCCAGAAAGTCGATAGCTTCAGCGACGTCCGCATCTGCCTCTGCCCAAGGTTTTCCTGCTTCGATGGTGAGTAGTGCACTAAACTCAAATTTTCGGCGACGGATGATCGCTGCTGATTTGAATAAGACATCAGCTCGCACTTCTGGATCAACATGCTTCCAACTTTCGAAACGCGTAAGTGCTGCTTGAATGGCCATATCTGCTTCTTTGATGGATGCCTGATGGATGGTTCCAACGACTTCTTTGTGATTGGAAGGGTTGAGTGAGTCCATCTTCTTTTCTGAGTGAACTCGTTGTCCATTAATCACCAGGGGATAAGCTTTGCCTAAATACGACTCGACAATATTTAATCCTTGTCTGTATTTAAGTTGATTAGATTCAATAGTGAAATCCGTAAATGGTTCCATTTGATAGGGTGTTGTTGACATGTGGTTTCTCCTCCTTATACCACAGACTTTTCCACGTGGAAATCAGTCTGATACTTAAATCGTTGTATGCTTAGTTCAGATATATCGATAGATGTCGGATGATTGCACATAATGTCCGACACGACCTCTCCTGTAATTGGAGCAAACATAAATCCATGCCCGCTAAACCCACAGGCAATAAAGAAATTGGACATTTCTTCGACAGCCCCAAGAATCGGCTGTCTATCGGGCGACATATTGTACAATCCTCCCCATTGTCGTACAACCCGAAGTTTCCCAAGGGCAGGTAAGATATATGTGGCAGTTTTTGCCATTTCATCCAGAAATTTCCAGGTAGATTCCGTATTGTGATTCTTTTCTACATCAGGGTCACTTCGTCCCATTAAAAAACTTCCATGAGGTACCTGCTGGCAATAGATATTTTTAGAGAATGACATCACCATAGGCCCCTGCATCTTTTCGGTTGGTTCAGTCGCAAGGATTTCATGATTCTCTGAGTATACTGGAATATCAACATGAGCCATAAGTCCAATTTCCCGACTATACCCACCTGCCGCATTCACTACCTGATTGACTTCATATGTGGCTTTCGTTGTGATTACTTGAGTTACCTGATGATTTTCTGTAATAATTGCTTTAACTTCTTCAAAGAATCGAAACTCAACACCGAGTTTTTTTGCGGCTAGGATGTAGGCTTCTGTCATCTTAAATGGATTTAAGTGTCCATCCGTAGGACAGAATGTGGCGGATAAAAACGCATCCGGATTTAAATGTGGTACAATCGCTAATGCTTCCTCTTTGGTAATGTAACGAGATGGAATTCCACATTCATTTTGAAGCTGTACATTCTTTTGAAATTGTACCTGCTCTTCAGGTGTTGTGGCAAGAATTAGATATCCTTCCTGCTTAAACTCCAAGTCTTTATCATATTCAAGTATCTCTTTGGCTTTTTCAAAAAACTCAATACTTCTTTTAGCTAGGATGCAGTTGGTTTTCGTTGCCCATTGTTGTCTAACACCAGCACCACACCTTCCGGTAGCTCCGGCTGTAAAATATGATTTATCCACAACCACGATATCTTTGATACCTTTTTTGGCAAGATGGTAGGCAATACTTGCTCCAGATACTCCTCCACCAATAATCAGTACATTAATCCTCATGTTTGATGCCCTCCACAATTTGATTTAGGGTTACACCTGTGGTTAGTGGTCGAACTTTCTGAATCTTGATTTCTTCCATCGGTTGATTCAGATAATTGGCAATCTGCCACTGAATCAGATGACCACATGTTGTTGCTTGGCAGGGTCCCATACCTACACGAAGCAATCGCTTCATATCCTCAAAGGTTGTATAGCCTTCATCAAGAAGTCGGTGGACATCGTCTAATGTTATGTCTTCACATCGACACAAGATAATTTTTGATTTATCCATGTTGTATACCTCGTATTGTGATGAAGTCATGAAGAAGCGATGCATCCACTTCAACAGTGATCAGTCTGGTTTTTAATTGATGAGGGTAATTCGATACGTTCAGTACCTTTGCCACACCAATGATCTCTCCTGAGCGATTGATGGCATGCACTTCCGTTCCTTTTTCAAACGATTCGTTCATTTCATAAGGTATTTTGAAACGTGCTTTATCTTTCTTAACAGTCGCAAGCATGATGGCCAAGCCTGGACACGATGTTACACAGATGGAACAACCGGTACAAACACTTGGATCGACTACGGGTTGGGCATGAATGTCAGGTGCAATCGTGATGGCACTAACCGGGCAGCTTGTTGCACAGGGGTTGCAGGGAATGTCTTCATAGCATTCAATAATTGCTTTATAGCTTGAAAGGATTTTTTCATCAAAGAACCTGGAAACTACCTGGTCTTTATCTGGTACCCCGGTTGAATTAAGCATGTATCAGGTTCTCCTTTCTCTTTTCAATTCCTCTTAAGGTTTTACGTCCAAACAAGCCATTTCTAAGTTCATAGAGTTGATTCTCATAATGTGAAATCAGAGATTCAGCTTCTAAATGCGGTTGATTCAGATAATTGCATGTGTAAAGACCCGCAAGATAACCTTCCATCATCGCTGAACTTGCTTCTTCAATTCCAACCATATCGCCACAGGCAAAGACTCCTGGGACACTACATTGAAAATGATCATCGATTAGCGGGACATAGCCTCCGAGTTCTGAAATATAGGTTGTTTTACAGTTCATCATTGAAGCTAGCTGATGTAAGGGTGAAAGACCGACAGATACACATAATAAATCTGTTTCAATAATTTCACTTGTTCCTTCAATTTCCTGAAAGTTTTCATCGATTCTCACAATTTCAACTGCTTCCAACTGGTCTTTCCCAATAGCGCGCTTAATCGTTTTTCGCGTTTGAATATCAACACCTAAGCGTTTAAGTTTCGATGCATGCACTTTATATCCGCCGATTCGATCCGTTGCTTCGATAACTTTTTTTACTTCTATGCCTGCCTGAAGCATCTGATATGATACAATCAGCCCTATGTTCCCACTGCCAATCATGACCATACTCTTTCCTGGAATGACTTGGTATAGGTTGACCAATGTTTGTAATGCTCCCGCTCCGACAATTTGCGGAAGATCATTGTTTTCAAACGCAAGGAACTTTTCACTTGCTCCAGTAGCTAGTATAATCGCTTTTGCCTTAATCTTTTTATACTCATTGTGTTGAAGTATGGTTACTACCTTATCTTCATACAAACCAACAACCGTTGTTTCTAGCATCATGGTTAACGTGTTGAACGAGGCTAGATCTTCCTGCAATTTAACTGCAATATCAATTCCACGCATTTTTGCGTATTGATCTTTTGAACCAAAGAACTTATGTGTTTGCTTCGTTAATTGCCCACCTAATATATGACTTCGCTCAACGATAATGGTGGATAATCCAGCTTCACAACACATTTTAGCAGCCGTTAAGCCGGAGGGTCCGCCCCCTACAATGAGCACATCAGCGTATATCATCCTGGATATCCTCCACAAACTCTCGTTTAACAATCATTTTTTCTTCTAGTGGCGTGATGCATGTTCGTACATTTTTTATACCGTTTACCGTCATATCACATGATGCACAGTTGCCTATAGCACAATAAAAACCGCGTGGGCGATGTTTCTTCAGACTATGACCCATGGTGACAACTCCTAATGCTACTAGTGCGGAGGCTATGGTATCCCCCTCTACTCCTTCAACCTCTTTTTCTTCAAATACAAATCGAATCTTCTTTTTTGGTTTAACCTCAAGTATTGGATGTTCTACAATACGATTCGTCATTTGCTATACCTTCCTTTATCGTATTTTACCACAAATGTAAACCCTTTCAAAGTGTTCAAGACGAATTGATTTAGATTTCATTAATACTTTTCAGCGAAAATCCATAGGTTAAATCTATATGTGATTTTCTCTTTTTTTCACTTTACTCATTGACGAAATGCCTTTTTTCGTATATTATTATAAAGCAATGCCCGAGTGGTGAAATTGGTAGACGCAGTGGACTCAAAATCCACCGATAGTGATATCGTGACGGTTCGAGTCCGTCCTCGGGCACCATTTTAAACTTTATAGTTCAGACGAACGTTCCAAAACTCCTCTATTTAGTGGGGTTTTTTAATTTTAGTTCACAACATATTCTTGAATTTAACAAATAGGATTGGCCCAAAATTGGCCCAAAATTTACAGAGTTTTCAAGAATTTTAAAGAAAAATATAGCGAAATAGCTTATTTTAACAAAAAATGTGATCAAAATTTGACCCATAGTGAGCTCTTGAATTGTCATAAAATATGACTAGGAGGAACATTATGATCGGCAAAATTAATAACACTTACTATTTCAGAGCATCCTACTATGACCAGTTAACTGGTAAAAGAGTTCGCAAACATGAGGGTGGGTTCAAAACAAAGAAAGAAGCACAACTCAAAGAGCAGGAGTACCTACGCAATGCGGTTGAAACCCCGGTTGTGGATTTGTACCTAAAAGATATTGCTTATGATTATTTTGCACATAGAAAACCATATATTCAGATAACCAGCTATGATAATAACGTTAGAATATTTGATACTTATATTCTTCCCCACTTCACAAGAAAGAAAATACACAAAATTTCAAAGATTGATTGTAGGAGATTTGTGGACAGTCTTGCGAAAATTGATCGTTCAATAAAAACCAAAAATGATATTATCACTGTTTTTAAATCGATTTTTAATCATGCGGAAGAATATTACGATTTAAAATCAAATCCTGCTCGAATAATCAAACGATTGCCGCAAGACTCTAGCGAAAAGTTCACAGGGGATGTATGGACAGTTGAAGAGTTCAAATCATTTATTTCTGACTTTAACTTAAACGACAAAGAGCAATATAAATGGGCAACTTTCTATACTCTTGCATTTTGGACAGGAGCTAGACGAGGTGAAATCCTTGGTCTTCAGTTTAAAGATATTAACTTTGCGAACAGATCTATTTCAATAACAAAGTCTGTCACCCAAAAAAGAGCTGGTAAAGGCCCTGTACTTAAGAAACCGAAAACCACTTCTTCGATTCGTACGATTTCTATTGATGATGAAACATTTGCAATGTTAGAAAAAATTTACTTAGATAAGCATAGAGATCCTGGCTTTAAAAACGATCAATTTATCTTTTCTAGAGATTATAATCCCTACATCCCTTTTGCGGATACAACCGTCGAAAACACAAAGAATCGCATCATTAAAAAGAAGAATATAAAGCAAATTAGATTTCATGATTTTAGACATTCACATGCTTCTATTCTGATTGCTAGTGGTGTTGATATTGTTGTAGTATCTGCGAGATTAGGTCATTCATCGACTGATTTAACATACAACATTTACGTTCATTTATTACCATCTGCTGAAAGAAGAGCACTTGATACTATCAACAAAATCCGGTAAGATCATCAAACCTAAAAATCACATAATTTCACACAATTTCATTTTCTATATAATTTAAGTTTACTCATTAGAATCAATCATATTATAGTACAACATTTTTTTGGTTATATCAAAACCACTAAATAGTGTAAAAAACTCAGTTTAAATTGCTTATCCAGTTTTCTAGGCAACATATTTGATGTCCTATCTTGAGCAACAAAATTTTGGTAATAATTAACTGAACTTAATTTATCGTCATTTTTTCGTCATTTACAAACTCAAATGATTGTATTACCCTTAAGTTGAAAGG
>DOKQ01000084.1 GCA_003510215.1 Erysipelotrichaceae bacterium | reverse complement strand
GGAATATTGGATTTAATAATCCCTGTAATAACATCAACGCTTGGACGCTGTGTCGCCACTACCAAATGAATTCCGGCAGCTCGTGCAAGCTGAGTGATTCTCTGAATGGAAGCTTCAACTTCCTTGCCGGCCACAATCATCAGATCAGCCAACTCATCAATAATCACAACAATCCAAGGCATAAACGCCAAATGCTCAGCGGCTTTTGCCAACACAAGCTCATTATATCCAGTAATATTACGAACCCCATGATTTGAGAAAACTTCATAACGGTTTTCCATCATATTGACGATGACCTTCAAGGCTCGTGATGCTTCTGTGGCATCCGATATCACCGGTCCAATCAGATGAGGGATCTGCTGAAACTGCGTAAACTCAACCTTCTTGGGATCAATCAGTAGAAGTTTAACTTCGTCCGGTGTTGTCCGTAACAATAGATTGGTAATCATCGAGTTAACTGCAACACTCTTCCCACTCCCGGTTGCTCCAGCAATCAATAAGTGAGGCATTCGATCCAACTCACCAAATACGGGTCGACCCATTAAATCCCGGCCCAAAGGAAACAGTAACTTCTTGTTTTCTTTGTCTACTGGAATCTGACGCATCATCTCAATCATCCGCACGGGTGTCATCTCTAGGTTAGGTACTTCTACCCCAACCGCATTTCTACCGGGAATCGGCGCTTCAATACGAATATCTTTGGCCTGAAGCTCCATTTTTATATTATCCTGAATGTTGGCAATTTTACTGATTTTTACATTGGAATCCGGACGAACTTCAAATTTCGTAACTGCAGGTCCGATATGGGTCGCGACTAACGTCGCATTGATGCCAAACTGACCCAAAATCTCAATCAGTCGTTTACCTTTGGCATTCGCCGCAACACTGTTGGCATTAGACCCCTTCTTGACAACTACTTCATCTAAAAGAGTCAACGGTGGCAAGGTGTAATTAGTAATGGTAGAAACCGTGGCGGCCGATGTTGTTTTAACATCATCCTTTGATCCAAAGGATGCGGCCAACTGAGTGGGTGCATGTGAGTCACTCATAGCTTTCTTCACCGGCTTGTCTTCAATCACATCCTCAGAGTTGATAAACAGACTCTTCTTCGGTTTTTGCTCTTTCAGTGCCTCCTGCATAGATTTAACCGTCTCACCATTTGGAATTGGTGTTTCTTTTTTCTTGGCTACAGGTAACTTAATCGTTACCTTCCGTTTGATGGAATGCAAAATCGCGGGTTCAACCAGTAGATAGGTAGCCATCAAAGTTAATGTAATCAGAACAACCCATGTTCCGACGTAAGAGAAAAGTAGTGAGAACAGTGAATAGAAGAAAGTTCCAAAAAGACCTCCGTAAGCATTGACTTCATCTTTAAACACCTGTGGAATCGAACGTACGTAATCAGAAAAAACAGAAAAACCGGTAATCTGACTTTCCTGTGGTATAGATAAATACAACCAAAATGCTATAAGCGCTACCATCATTCCCGTTAGCGTTTTATAGCTGACCCATGGCAACTGCTTTTTAAACATAAGATAGATTGAGACAAATCCAACACCGATATAAAAGAGAATTGGATACTCACCGAAAATGACTCGAGCCATTCCATTGATGGTTACACCGACGATTCCCAACTGATTTGCTCCAATAATAACAAGCATGAGCATAATCAGTGCATACATCACTAAAATGACTTCTTCCTGAAGACGCTCTGTAGATTTCTTGCGTCGTCTTCCCATATCCTCACCTCCCCGTATTAATCTTGAATATTAATCTCAACAACAACTGTTAAAATCATCGGGCGCTTACCCGTTTCTTTGCTGATATATTTTTGAATGCGATCTCTTGCTGTCATTCGAGCAGTGTTGTTATCGTACTGATTGTTTGCTACTAACTCGTTGATGGTATTTTCAAGAATACTTCCAACTTCCTTGACGATATAGTCTGCATCCTTAAGATAAATGACACCCCGTGATTGCACATCTGGTCCACCAATGACCTCTTTGGTTTTAAAATTGACCACAACGCCAACGATCATGGCACCATCTGTAGCCAATGTTTCACGATCACGCAAGACCATGCCACTAATATCCAGTTTTTCATTTCCGTCGATCATAATTTCTTCAAGCTTACGAATCACTGAAGTTTGCTTTAACACACCATCCTGAAAGAGTGCTTCCTGACCACTATCCAGAACCACAATACGGCCGGCATTGTAGCCAACCTTCAATGCCACATTGGCATTGTTGACAAGGTGACGATACTGACCCTTGATTGGAATGTAGTATTTTGGCTTGAAAAGGTTAATCAGCAGCTTAACATCTTCCTGTGATCCATGCATGGAAAGAACCTTCTTATGGTCAAGTGAAATAACTTTGCAACCTTCCTTATAGAGTTCATTTTCCATCGTTGCAGCTTCTTTTTCACTGCCTGGAACTACAGGTGAAGCAATAAGAACTGTATCATCTTCATTCAGCTCAATCTGAGCATCTTCTGAGATAGCAATTTTATGCATTAATTTAAACACTTTCGGTCCAAGAGCAGATACAATGACCAATACATTGTCCATGTCATTGCGATATTTTTCCTTAGGTATTTCAAGACCCACAGGCACTTTGTAATACCCCAGTTTTTCAACATGGCGTAAATACTGACGCTGATCTTCATTATAAAAGACAATTTTTCGATCATGCTTATTGGCAAGTTCAATAACCTCAATCAAGCGGTAAAGATTTTGCTCATAAAGCATAATGATAATCCGTCCGCCTTCCTTGTCAAACGCACTTTCAATTTCCTCCGCAACACGGTGACGGGGTGAAGTAAATCCAACACGATCGGCTGAAACCGATTCGGTCATCAGCGCTAAAACGCCTTTTTTACCAATTTCCGCAAACTCCGTGATATCACAGCGGAACGAATCACTGTTCGCATCGAAATCAATGATAAACTCACTGGTATACACCACATATCCTTCCGGTGTTTCTATCGCAAGACCCACACCATCCGCAACGGACTGGGTTAAGCCAAAGGTACGAACCTTAATCCCGCCGACATCGACTTTTCCAAATCGACGAATGCGGTGAACTTTCGCGCCTTTCACATCATGTTCCTTTAACAAATCTTCAATAAACAACGCCGTCAGTGCTGTTGCATATACAGGGATTTTAGCCTGCTTCAAAAGATGAGGGAGAGCCCCCATGACATCATCATGACCGTGGGTAATGAAGATTCCCTTAATCCGGTCTTTGTTTTCGATCAAATATGAAAAATCAGGGATGATATACTCAATTCCTAACATGTCTAAATCTGGATATTTCAAGCCCGCCTCAATTACGACGATATCTTGATTCACTTCTACGACTAAACAATTTTTTCCATCTTCGTCAAGTCCGCCCAAAGCAAAAATTTTAACTTGATTCATTATATTTCCTCCTAATAACTACGTACATATTATAAACTAATTGTTATGACTTTACAATTCTACTCGAAAATCGAACAAAAGAAAAGCGGTATACAATCCGCTAAACTTTCTTCCCGAGTAAAAACCAGGTTTTTGCATCGGTTATCTCAACTGAAACAAATTCACCGGAAGATACATGATCTCCCGTAAAGTTTACTAATTTTTGTGTATCTGTGTATCCACTATACACACGGATATCTTTTTTAGATGGTCCATCGACCAGCACATTGACTACACGACCGATATACGCCTTATTTTTTTGTGCTGCGTATTTTTTAACCCGATCATTCAGCATGGCTAACCGTTTCTTTTTAACTTCCTTACTCACATTATCTTCCATCAGAGCTGCTGGTGTACCTTCACGCGGTGAATAAATGAATGTATACACGTTATCAAACTGACACTCATCTACGATGCGCAAGGTATCCTCAAACTGTTCATCCGTTTCATTTGGAAAACCAACAATAATATCTGTTGAGAACGCACAGTCTTCTACACGCTCTTTTAATCGATTGAACGTTTTCATGTAATCTTCAATGGTATAGCGTCTTCCCATAATCTTTAACATATCACTATTTCCAGATTGAACCGGCAGATGGATGTATGGCATCACATTTGTATGATTTGCGATCGCCTCAACCATACCATCAGTGAAATCCCACGGATGAGAGGTTGTAAAGCGAATGCGATCGATTCCAGTCAGCGCAACTTCATTCAGCAACCGGGCAAAATCGATGGTGCTATCGTTTAAATCTTTGCCATACGCATTTACGTTCTGTCCTAAAAGGGTGACTTCCTTAAATCCCTGAGCTTTAAGCGTTAACACTTCCTCAAGAATATCTTCCATCAATCGGGAACGTTCTTTCCCCCGGGTATAAGGAACAATGCAGTAGGTGCAGAACTTATCACACCCGTACATAATATTGACCCATGCCTTGTGCTGTCCAAATCGCTCTACTGGCAAATTTTCGATAACTTCTCCCTGTTTGGAATACACTTCAATGGTTCTTTCTTTTGCAAGCAGTACCTGCTGAAGCAATTGAGGCAATCGATGTATGTTGTGGGTTCCAAAGACCAGATCCACGTGATGATACTTCTTTAAAATGGTTTCAACCACTTCTTCTTCCTGAGGCATACAGCCACAGACACCCAAAATCAAATCAGGGTTACGTAGTTTCAGATGTTTCAGATGACCAATCTCACCAAACACCTTATCTTCCGCATTTTTACGTACCGCACAGGTATTCAGTAGAATCAAATCAGCCTCATCCGTCACATCCGTCATCGTAAAGCCCAGTTGAAGCAGTATGCCCGCAATGGTCTCTCCATCACGCTCGTTGGCCTGACAGCCATAGGTACGTAAGTAAAACTTACGACCTTTTCCAAGGTCAACTACATTATCCGGTATATCAAACTCCATTCGCTGAATGGGAATATCTTCTCTTGTTCTGCGTTGCGCATCCTTGAGATTCGGCAACACCCATAAATCTTTGTTCTTTTTCATTGTTTCCTTCCATTCTAATGATTTAAAAAACCAAGCTGTGCTTGGCTCTTTTAAACTTGGCTAATCGCTTCAGTTGGGCACACAGAAATGCAAGCACCACAATCAATACAAATTGACTCATCACAGAAAGCTTTTCCATCATCTTCCATTGTCAACGCACTAACTGGGCAAACACCAATACATGCACCACATCCAATACATAAATCCTTATCAACTCTAACTGGCATGCTACGATTACCTCCTTATTC
>DOKQ01000010.1 GCA_003510215.1 Erysipelotrichaceae bacterium | reverse complement strand
GTCCAACCACTTAAAGCCAAAGGATTCTTCCGGGCGGTCTATTACTGGCCGGTCATGATCTCTGCCATTGTTGTGGGGATTATGTGGAACTGGATTCTGGCAGGCAACTTCAGTATATTCAATGCAATTGTCAAAAATCTTGGCTTTGATACGATGCGAACGCTCACAAACCCAACATTTGCCTGGTGGTCTGTGGTCTTTGCTCTTGTCTGGTCAAGAGCAGGGTATTACATGATTATCTTCATGGCTGCACTCTTGAGTATTCCGGTTTCTTTATATGAAGCATCTGATATCGATGGAGCGAATAAGTTTCAAAAATTTCTTTATATAACCTATCCGGCCTTACGTCCGGCAAGACTTATGGTCTTTATCCTCACGACGATGGAGATCTTCAAGGTCTATCCGCTGGTCGTCACACTGACCGGAGGTGGTCCACACCGGGCAACCTACTTTACGGTTCAATACATTTATGAGGTCGCCTTTAAGGAATATCAGGTGGGCTCCGCAAGTGCAATGTCCATGGTGATGTTATTGATTGTAACTATCTTTGCGGCATTAAACTTCTTCTTGTCCAAGCGAGGTGAAAACGTATGAGAAAAGCCACATGGTATATGTACGCAGTTGCTATCTTCTTCGCGTTCTTCTTCCTTGTACCAACCATTTACATTATCTTCTCGGCATTTAAACCGATGGCCGAACTATTCTCAACCAATCCAACATTTATTCCAAGAAACTGGACCTTTGATAATTTCACCAACGCATTAAACCGCGGGAATTTCTCACTGTATATCTTTAATACATTCCTTGTGGCCATATCCAGCACGGTGATTGCTGTCATTATCAATACGATGGCAGGCTATGCATTATCAAAATTCAGATTTAAAGGTGAAAATGTGATTATGCTTCTGATTTTATCCACCATTATGCTTCCACTTGAAGTCATTATGGTACCGATCTTCTCCGTCTTACGTTTCTTTGGACTCTATAACTCGTTGTGGGCGTTGATTATTCCACCAGCCGCAACCCCAACCGGTATATTCCTTATGAGACAGTATCTGCTTACCATTCCGGATGAAGTAATTCAGTCAGCTCGTATTGATGGAGCATCTGAATGGCGTATCTTCTGGAGTATTATTTTACCGAATGCCAAACCAGCAATCGCAACGCTGTCCATCTTCTCATTTATGTGGCGATGGAATGACTATGTTTGGCCGCTAATTGCGATTAATTCACCGAGGAAATATACCCTTCAATTGGCTATTGCCAATTTCTCAGGTGAGTTCGGGATTGATTACAACTCAATCATTGCAATGAGTGCTCTAGCTATGATTCCGATGCTTATTGTGTTTATTATTTTCCAAAGACAATTTGTGCAAGGAACAGTAGAGAGTGGAATGAAGGGCTAAAATTCGTAATATTAATGCAAATTAATATATAAAAGGAGGATTCTATGAAAAGAATATTCAGCTTAGTAGTAGCAGTATTGCTTGTCTTCAGTCTTGGCGCTTGTAATAAAGAACAAGAAGTCAAAGAACTCCAAATGCTATGGTGGAGTGATGGTACCGAAGGTGCTGTCATGCAAACCCTGCTGACACAGTATGAAACAGCAACAGGTATTAAAATCGAACTTGTTGAAATTCCATACGCAGATTACGAAGCACGTCTTGCAACGATGATTAGCGGTGGCGAATCACCTACATTGGCACGTGTAACTGAAGGACACTTAAATAACTTCAAAAATCAAATCGTAAGTTTAAAGGGTGTTTATGACAGTAGCGGATTTACCAATCTTTTCTACAACGAAGCAAATGAAGTTATCTCATTACCGATGGATATTACCGCAAACGGTTTATTCGTCAATACAGAACTATTGGCAAAATACGATGTCAATTATCCTAAACTAGGCGATCCAGTATGGACATGGGATGAGTTTGAAGTCGAAATGAATAAACTGCGTGCAGGTGTTGGCTCTGATGTCAACTTCCCAGGTGTCTTTGACCCTCAAGCACACCGTTTCTTCCCAATGATTTATCAACATGGAACCAAAATCTGGAACACACCATACAGTGCAAGTAACTTAACATCAGCTCCGGCAGTTAAAGCATTGACTCGTTTAGTTAACTTCTATCAAGGTGACTTAATCGATGATGCAGTCTTCGCTGGTTCCAATGCTGCTGCTCTATTTAGAACAGGTGCTTATGGATTCCATATGTCAGGTAACTGGAATGTAAGTAGCTATCAGGATCTTGATTTTGACTGGGAAGTTGTTCCTATGCCAAAAGATGCAAATCGTGCAACGATTCTTGGTGGAAAATCCATGGCTGCATTCAAAAACTCAAAAGCTGAAAAAGAAGCTACAGATTTCATCGCTTGGTTGGCTAAGGGCGAAAACCATGACAAATTCACTGGTGGAGTTCCTTACTTAACACCTCGTCTTGGAGCAAATGTCGATTATGGTGCATTCGCTGATAATTATGCAGTATTCCTAGATGAAATTGCTGCTACAGATGCATCTTATGTACAAGACTGGTTGACTCAAGTTATGATCCCAGGTATGTATCCAATGATCAATGAAGCGATTCGCAAAGCTGCAGCAGCTGAAGCAACACCGCTTGAAGTATTAACCGAACTCGAAACTTTATTAAAAGACACAATGAAATAAAGTCTGCACAGGGTGTTGCACATGTGTGTAGCACCCTGTATCTATTAGAAAGAAGGATAAACATGAAACCGTTTGAATGTCTATATGTACCGATTGGAGTTTTAACATTTCACCTTGAATCAGCCAAACAGGCATTTGATGACTCGATTGCACTTTTAAAAAGTATCGATGCATCAGTCACTGTACCTGATGAAATGCTATTAACGATTGAAACTCTTCTTCGTTACATTGATGGTAAGAATCCAGACTTAGTTATATTGCAGAATGTCACCTTTGCAAACTCAGCGTATGCAACGGAAGTTTTAAAACGCCTTCGTGCGCCTGTATTGCTATGGACACTAAGAGAACCTGTGATTGACGGTGGTCGTCTGCGCCTGAACTCACTCACAGGTGCCTTCTCAGCAGGTTATGCGTATAAAGCTATGAGAAAAGACCCACTATTCTATATGTATGGATCACCAAGCGAGGATAGCATTCAGACAAAACTTAGACACATGATTGAAGTTGCAAAACTGAAACATGAAATGCGGGATGCCAATCTTCTTATGGTTGGTCACACACCTCAGGGCTTTGGCTTCGGACGTGCACTTGATCTTGAAATGGCATCCACATTTGGAGTCAATGTATTGGCTATTGAATCGCGTGAATTAACTGCGATTGCCAGAAAAATGGTCGATGATGATGTGATCAGTAAAAGTCAGGAAGTTAACCGTCGAATGGTTGGGCTCGAAAAAACACCAACGCAAAATCGTGTGGATTTTATAAAGTTATACAAAGCGTATAAAGACTATATTGATCAGAACAATATTAAAGCCATTGCCTCAAGATGCTGGCCGGATTTCTTTACAGATTATGGTACACCGGTATGTAGCGTGCTTGCCATGCTCAACGATCAGAATGTGGCTGCTGCCTGTGAAGCAGATTCCTATGGTGCACTAAGTATGTACATCGGACAACAACTTTCCTCCTCACCAACCTACCTTGGAGACCCTGTCTCCATTGACGAAAGTGAAAATACTATTACTTTCTGGCACTGTGGTACTGCTGCCTGTGGATTGGCAAGAAGAGATACTGGAGCTGCGGTAGGTGTTCATCCGAATCGAAAGATTGGTCCAACTATGGAATTTGGTTTAAGAGAAAGTTCAAAAGCTACGATCTTCCGGATTGGTCGAAAACCAGATGGAACGTTCAGATTCTTTTTATCAAAAGGGAAAATTTTGGATAAACCACAGCAGTTTCTTGGCACTAGTGTAGTCGTTGAGGTTGAACAAAAAGTAAACCCGCTGATTTCCTTCATGGTAAAAGATGGCTGGGAACCACACTTTGTGGTGATTTATGATGATATTATGGATAAACTTGAATTGTTGGCAGAGATGTTCGAATGTGACATCGTGAAATATTAAAAGGAGAAACACATGGATAAAAGAGCATATTTAGAGGCACAGGCAAAAGAGATTCGTAAAGAAACTCTGCGATGCATCGGGTCACTTGGTGTAGGGCACGTAGGTGGAAGTCTTTCAATCGCGGATGTACTGGCTGTGCTGTATTTTGACAAAATGCATATTGACCCGAAGCAACCAAACTTACCAGAGCGTGATCGTTTTGTTCTTTCAAAAGGACATGGTGGACCTGCTGTCTATGCAACACTCGCAATTAAAGGATATTTTGATCGCTCTTTGCTATCAACCCTAAATCAATCCAACACGGATTTACCAAGTCATACAGATAAAAATAAAACGATTGGTGTCGATATGACAACAGGTTCACTGGGTCAAGGATTCTCGGCAGCTGTCGGTATGGCGACGGCATTGCAAATCGATAAAGCAGAAAATAAAGTCTATGCCATCATTGGTGATGGTGAGAGCCAGGAAGGGCAAATTTGGGAAGCAGCTATGTTTGCGGGAAGCCGTGGACTGGACACACTGATTGCCTTCACCGACTTTAACAAATTTCAAATTGATGGTGCTGTAAGTGATATTAATGATATTGCACCCTTGGATAAAAAATGGGAAGCCTTCCGTTGGCATGTACAGGTGATTGATGGACATGATGTTATGGCGATTAGTGATGCTATTGACGTCGCAAAAAACACCAAGGGTATGCCATCGATGATTATTCTTAATACAGTTAAAGGAAAAGGTGCGTTCTTCGCTGAAGGTCAAGCCGGTTCCCACAATATGCCAGTTAGTATGGAAATGGCGAACGAAGCGATTGAGAGGTTAGGAAAATAATGAAATTACATGATCGACAATTAAGAGATATTTACGTAGACTTGCTTATCGAAGCAGCTAAAAAGCATCCGAATTTAGTTATTGTAGAGGCTGACTTGATGAAAGCGGCGAAGACAACAGGATTTGCGGAAGTATTTCCTGAACGCACCGTTAATGTTGGTGTAGCAGAAGCAAATATGATTGGTGTAGCAGCGGGTCTTAGTAACATGGGTAAACTGCCATTTACACATACCTTTACACCATTCGCAACCCGTCGTGTGTATGATCAGGTTATGCTATCGGTAGCCTATGCTCAGCTTAATGTTAAAATGGTTGGTTCTGATCCTGGAATCATGGCTACACTGAATGGTGGAACTCATATGTCACTTGAAGATGTAGGGATTATGAGAAATATTCCAACGATGACGATTTTCGAACCGGTTGATGGGGTTCAACTGGCTGGAATGTTTGATCAGATTATTGAGCATTATGGTCCCGTTTATATTCGACTGCTTCGTCAGGAGTTTCCTTCCATTTTTGAAGAAGGAACCCAATTTACACTTGGAAAAGCAAGTAAGATTAAAGACGGTAACGATGTAAGTATCTTTGCAACAGGCATTATGGTTCATGAGGCGTTACAAGCACGTGAAATCCTGGCTAAAGAAGGTATCAGTGCCAGTGTAGTCAATATTCATACCGTTAAGCCGATTGACAAAGAAGCGATTCTTGAAGAAGCGAAGAAAACCCGTGCCATTGTCACTGCTGAAAACCACAATATTATCAATGGTCTTGGCAGTGCAGTAGCAGAAGTATTGGTTGAACATGATCCAGTGGTCATGGAACGCGTTGGCACCAAAGATCACTTCGGTGAAGTTGGGAAGAAAGAGTTCTTAATGGAAAAATTCGGTCTTCTTGCAAGTGATATTGTTATTGCGGCACGTCGCGCAGTTGAAAGGAAGAGATAAGATGAAACGTATTTTTATTGGATCTGATAAATCAGGTTTTGCACTTAAAGAGGCAATCAAACAGTATTTACTGGAAGAAAAATATGAAGTTGAAGACATCGGAACAACCGATGAGGAAAAACCATTTCCTTTCTTTGAAGTAGCGCAAAAAGGCGCATTGAAAATTCAGGCGAAGGAATATGAAAAAGGAATTCTTATCTGTGGAACAGGTATGGGAATGTCAATTGTAGCGAATAAGCATGAAGGTGTTGTGGGTGCAGCGTGTGAATCTGTCTATGCGGCTGAGAAGTGCCGTGCGATCAATGATGCAAATGTCCTATGTATGGGTGGTTGGATTATTGCGCCGATAATGGGTGTTGAAATGGCCAAAGCTTTCTTGAACACGGAGTTTACACAAAATCTTGAAGAGTGGAGAGCGAACAATCTGATCAAAGCTCGAGTTGCCGTGGGTAATATCGAAAAAGACAGTTTCCACCGCTAATAGACTTATATGATTGAAATTATATCATTATTATCGATTCTAGTAGCTATTATCATCGGTTTTACCAAAAACATCAATGTGGGTCTCATTGCCCTTGTATTTGCCTTTTTCTTAGGCACTTACCTGGGCAACCTTGAGGCCAAGGTACTTATCGGATATTGGCCAATGAATCTGTTCTTTACCACTTTTGGTATCACACTACTTTTTAGTGTTGCCAAAATTAACGGAACACTCGAAAAAATCTCGAATACCATCATTTTTCAAAGCAAAGGGAGTAAGGTATTAATTCAGATCATTTTCTATTTTCTTGCTCTATTTATTGCTTCGATTGGTCCTGGAAACATCTCGACAAGTGCTCTATTACTTCCGATTGGCATGGCGATTGCCCATCAGTCAAAAATGTCACTGCTGGTCATGAGCACACTCATTATTCTGGGCTCGATTGGGGGAGGACTATCTCCCATTGCTCCAAACGGGATTGTGGCACTTGAACTTGCCAGAATCCATCAAGTCGGTGATCTTGGTCTGACTATTTATCTATTGAATGTTGTGTCCATTACCTTGTTTGCTCTAGTCTTCTTTGCAAGCATGAAGGGATTTAAAAGCAATGGAAGTAACATTGAGGTTACACCATCGGAGCCATTTGATAATAAACAGAAACTCACATTATTGAGTATTCTCGTATTGATTATCTGGGTCATCCTCTTTAAGGTTCACGTCGGGTTTGCGGCGTTTGTCTTGGCAAGTATCCTATTTGTTTTTGAAGCAGCAGATCAGAAACAGGCGATTGCTCAGGTACCATGGACAACCATATTACTTGTTTGTGGAACAGCTATTCTGATAAGTGTTGTTAGTGAGCTGGGTGGCATTGACTTACTGACTCGATTCTTAGCAACTTTAATGAATGAATCTACTGCGATTCCAATTATGGCGATTCTTTCAGGAGTCATGTCCATTTTCTCTTCTGCAGTTGGAGTCGTCATGCCAACACTGATTCCAACGGCAGTCAATTTATCCAATGAACTTTCCTCTGTGGTCAGTCCGGCAGCGATTACAATTACTATTGCATTAGCATCACACATGACAACGATGAGTCCATTTTCAGTCATGGGAGCATTAGCTTTGGCCAGTTTACCTGAAGGGGTTAATGAAAAACAGTTATTCAAGAATTTGTTTATCGTATCATTTGTATCATTAGCGTTTGTTGCCATATTACTCGGTGTATTTCACCGCATTGGCATACTATCATAAGGGAGGATTTATGAGTTCACAAGAAATCATTGCAAGCTATATCACGCGGGCAAAAGAAGCAGCGAAGAAAATTGAAAACTACACACAAGAACAGATTGATGAAGTATGTGTTGCCATCGGATGGGAAGTGTATTGTGATGAAAATATTGCCCAGCTGGCATCTCTTGCGGTTGAAGAAAGCCGCATGGGGAATGTGGCTGATAAGATTACCAAGCACAAAAATAAAGTCCTCGGTGTTCTTAAGGATGTGAAGGACGCCAAATCTGTCGGTTGCATCGAAGAGGATGAAGTTAAAAAAATCAAAAAATATGCAAAACCTGTAGGTGTTGTGGGAGCATTGACTCCAGTAACCAACCCAACAGCGACTCCCGCAAGCAATGGGATCACCATCTTAAAAGGTCGCAATGCAGTTATCTTTGCACCACATCCTCGTTCAAAGAAAGCGACTGCTCTTGCCGTTAAATTCATGAGAGAAGGGCTTAAGAAAGTCAATGCACCCGAAGATCTAATCCAGGTCATTGATGAGCCATCGATCGAGTTAACCAATGAGTTGATGAAACATGTGGATGTTGTTTTGGCCACAGGTGGTGGAGCGATGGTTAAAGCCGCGTATTCCTCTGGAAAACCTGCCTATGGTGTTGGACCGGGCAATGCAGTGACGATCGTCGCAGAAGATGCCAATGTAAAAGATGCCGCAAGTAAAATTATGGCAAGTAAAATATTTGATAACGCTACGTCCTGTTCAAGTGAAAACTCCGTGATTATTCATGAGTCCATTTATGATCAGATGATTCAACAATTTGAGCAGCTCGGTGGGTATGTTGTTAAGGATGATGAAAGAGAAACGCTTGAATGGTATATGTGGCCCAAAAATGACAAAGGGTATCGTTCCATTAATCCAAAGATTATTGCGCAGTCTGCGAAGACAATTGCTTCAGCTGCCGGCTTAGACGTGATGGATGATGTCAAGGCGTTACTGGTTAAAGGGTGTGATCAGATTGAAGATGATTTCTTTTCACAGGAAAAACTTTCACCGGTTTTAACCGTATTCAAGTATGGTACCTTTGAAGAAGGCTATCGTATTCTTGAACGTTTAACTGATAATTACGGAACAGGTCATTCATGTGGCATTCACACCTTTACTCCGGAGTATGTCGAGAAGATTGGTCAGACCATTCGTAGCAGTCGTGTATTGGTGAATCAGGCACAGGCAGCAGGAAATGGGGGTGCGTTCTTTAATGGTATGCCATCGACCGTATCTCTTGGATGTGGAAGCTGGGGTGGAAACATCACAACCGAAAATATTACCTATAAGCATTTCTTGAATGTAACATGGGTGTCAGAGTTCTTTGCGCCAGTTCGTCCGAGTGATGAAGAAATCTTTGGATCATATCTGAAATCCGGAAAGTAGGTAAACTATGAAACTATATGAATATCAGGTAAAGGAGTTATTTGCACAGGCGAAAATTCCGGTGCCTAACAGCTATCTGATTAAGTCCGCAACCGAAGCTTCCAAAGCATTTGAGGTGGTTGGATTTCCATGTGTCATTAAATCACAGGTTTTGAGTGGTGGCCGGGGAAAAGCCGGATTGATTCAGTTTGTTACCGATGAGAATCAAGCATTCAATGAAGTTATTAGATTATTTTCATTACCCCAACGTATTCCATATCTGCTTATTGAAGAAGCGGTAGATATCGCTCAGGAAGTGTATGCTTCCTTTACGATCGATCCTGCCAGTGGACAGGCATTAAGTATTGTGAGTGCTACGGGTGGTGTGGATATTGAAACCCTGGCTGTCAATGAGCCTGAGAAGATTATTCAAACGAAAATCGATATGAGGATTGGTTTGCAGCCATATCAGGCTAATCACATTGCTTATGAGTGTGGGTTTAGTGTAGAGGTTGCAAAGAAGTTCAGTCAATTA
>DOKQ01000080.1 GCA_003510215.1 Erysipelotrichaceae bacterium | reverse complement strand
TGATTTGACGAGTCTAATCCCAAGAATCATTGCCAATGCACTTAGCTTTATCACAACCCTAACGTTTTCGATAATCATCGCAATGTATATGATGCATCAGTATGATACGTTAACTCAGAAGACATTAAGGTTAGCGAAGGATATAAAAGAGGGTTACGATGAAATTATCTATCGGATTCATAAGGAAGTATCCGTGTATTTCCGGGGATTGGCCATACTTATGATCATTAAGCTGGTTGAGTATAGTCTTCTGTACTATCTGATTGGGCATCGAAACTGGCTGATTATCGGATTGCTTACATCAATTGGCTTGCTCGTGCCTTATCTTGGAGCAACAGTTGCCAATGGGATCGGGATAGTGACTGCGCTTTATCTGCCATTTCCAAATGTGGTTGTCTTGCTCATCGGAATTGCGATTCTTGCGGATATTGATGCATACATCATCGGACCTTTTGTTCATTCAAAAAACAGTCAGGTTCCACCGCTATGGACACTGTTTTCCATCCTCACCGGAGGAATTCTGTTTGGTCCTGTGGGTATTATCATCGCGGTTCCTGGATTTATGGCTATTCGTGTTCTCATCAGATACCGCAGGGAACACATGGACAAAGTTCAATATGAGTGATTTCCATCTTTTTCTTATGGTTTGAAGTATGGTATAATTCTTTTTGGAAAGGTGGGAACCACGTGAAGCGAATTGTTCTATGTTTAACTATTTTTTTGGTCACTGCGCTATTAACGGGTTGTACTTCGAAAAAGCCTGTGGTATGCTCCACCACATACCCAGTGTCTTTTTTGGTTGAGCGGATTGCCCAGGATCGGGTGACTTTATGTAATCTTTCGGAAGGACCGATCATTCAGCGGGCAACCATGAACGAGGATTTTGATGAAATGCTGGATGAGATTGATTTAATTCTTTCCCTTGGGCTACTTGAACCATATATGGAAATGTATCGGAGTGATATTCGGAGTGCACGGGTTGACTTGATTGACTTGTCTGCACGAAGTTCAATTTATGATTTTAAGCGTTTTACCACCATCATGGTATCGAATAGTGAGGTTGTTTTGGAATCTTCTTATTATGAAGGTATTGTGTTTGATACCATTGATACCTACGAGAAGGATCCGGTGGTATGGATGGATGCTGTTGCAATGACGTCGATGGCACGAATCATCAAGGATTGGCTTGTAGAAAAGTTTCCCGAAGATGCAACATTCTATGAGAGTAACTATGCATCGCTTGAGTCTGAGTTGGCTCGATTGGATGCGGAATATCAGATTATGAAACTGCGCCGCCAGGATATCAAGTTTGTTTCGATAACACCAAGCTTTGGCAACTGGCAGAAAGCCTATGGTGTCTCGGTTTACCCAATTATACTATCACGCTACGGTGTCATTCCAAGTGGTGCGCAGTTGGAAATCATAAAGCAGCGAATTGTGGATGATGGGGTCAAATACATTGCATTTGAACCTAATCTATCTGAAGAATTAAGGGAATTTTACAATAATATCAAGGATGAACTGGAGTTGACTCAGATCAATTTGCATAATCTTCATACCTTAACACAAAACGATTTGGAAGGTAACAAAAACTATATTTCGATTATGTATGAGAATCTTTCCATCCTCGAAGCAATCGCAGAATAACCTTGCTATATTGCAGGGTTTTTTTAAAAAGAATCAGACAGATATGATACAATACAAACAGGAGGCTGACTTATGAAAAATCTATTACTCGTAGACGGAAACTCCATGGTATTTCGTGCATTCTATGCGACGATTTATACAAGACCCATGAAGACATCATTTAATCAACCCACAAATGCAGTGTTTGGGTTTGCAAATATGGTAAATAAGGCATTGGATATTCTTCGTCCGGATGCTGTTTTGTTTGCTTTTGACAGTAAGGCAAAAACCTTCCGTCACAAGCGTTACGACGCATACAAGGGAACACGAAAAGAACTGCCACAGGAGCTAATTGATCAGTTTCAGTTGGTTCGCGATTATTTGGATGCATCCAACTTCTCGCGCTATGAAATTGAAGGGTATGAGGCAGACGATATTATTGGTACTGTGGCGAAGATGTATCCGGATGTGATGGTCACGATTTTAACCTCAGATCGTGATTTGCTTCAGTTGATTGATAAGACCACACGGGTGTTATTGATGAAAAAAGGGATTAGTGAGATGGAAGAGGTCGATGAAACAGTTCTATTGGATCAGTATCATCTGAAACCTTCACAGATCATTGACTTAAAATCACTGATGGGGGATGCCTCAGATAATATTCCGGGTGTTCCAAAAGTGGGTGAAAAGACTGCGATGAAGCTTCTTGAAGAGTATGGAACATTGGAGAATCTATTGGAGCATACAAGTGATCTTAAGGGAAAACTCAGGGAAAATATAGAGAACAATATTGAGTTAGCTAAATTATCAAAAGAACTGGCTACCATCTATACGGAAGTACCGATTGATTTTAAACTGGATGATTTATGGCATCAGCCAAATTTTGAAGGGATGATCAAGTTTTTCCGTCAGTATGAACTTCGACAACAGGAAAATATGGTCCAGGAACTCTTTATGAGTCATAAAGAAGAATCGAGCAAGGCCGATGTCTTCTTTGATGCTACGTGGATAAAGGATGATCTCTTTGTGCTGCCATACAAACCAACCTTTAAAGGGTATGGTGCAACGTGTGAGGGCTTTATTTTGGCTGATGAAAAAAGCTACTGTTATGTTCAGTTGAATGAAATCAATAATGAGTTTAAAAAGCTATTTAAGGAAAAACGAAAAAATGCATTTGATATCAAACTGATTTATCATCTTGCGGATACGCTGGATCTTTCGGCAGAACATTTCGAGGATGATCTGATGTTGCTGGCATTTATCAATGACACGAAGCTGACTTCATTGGATAAGGTAAAAGATGAGTGGGGTATCACGAATCTGAAGGAAAATGAAATTGAAAGTGCCGGCAAATTTGCCATGATGGCCTTTGAAAAAGTAGCCTCTTTAAAGAAGGAGTTACAGGATAAGGAGATGTTATCTCTTTATCAGGATATGGAACGTCCTCTTGTTGAGACACTGTATCGAATGGAAAAGGAAGGGATTTCTGTCGATGAGAAGGTATTTGATGAAATTGCCATTAAAACCAAAGAGAAAATAGATCGATTGACCCAAGAAATTCAGGAGTTTGCAGGGAAAGAATTTAACATTAATAGCCCGAAGCAGTTAGGAGAAGTTCTCTTTGATGATCTGGGTCTTCAGGCAGGTTCAAAACGATCAACATCAGCAGATGTTCTTGAATCACTTGCGGGAAAACATCCGATTATTGAGCCTATTCTGGAATATCGAAAGTATCAGAAATTGTATAGTACCTACGCGGAAGGTTTGAAGAAGTTTGTTCTTGATGATTCAAAAATACATACCGTATTTAATCAATGTGCTACACAGACTGGGCGGTTATCGGCTACAGATCCAAATATGCAGAACATTTCCGTAAGACAAGAGGAGACTCGTGAGATACGTAAAGCTTTTGTGGCTAAGGAAGGGTATGTTCTTTTGGGAGCCGATTATTCACAAATCGAACTTCGGGTTTTAGCACATATGGCAAAGGAAGAAGCGATGATTGATGCATTTAATCATCAGTTTGACATTCATACACAAACAGCGATGGATGTTTTCGGTGTTAAGGCTTCGGAAGTAACTTCACTCATGCGCAGAAGTGCGAAAGCAGTCAACTTTGGTATCATTTATGGAATTTCAGATTTTGGATTATCTGCTCAATTGAATATTTCCCGTAAGGAGGCA
>DOKQ01000082.1 GCA_003510215.1 Erysipelotrichaceae bacterium | reverse complement strand
AGATTCAATCAAACTCACTTCTTCATCTGTTAATCTAAAATCAAACACTTCGAAATTTTGAATCATACGCTCTTTACTTACCGTTTTCGGTAAAACGGATACACCCTTCTGAATCAGAAATCGTAAAGCTACTTGGCTAGCTGATTTTTCATACTTAGCACCAATTTCAGTAAGTATAGGATTAGTGAACAAATCGTTTTTCCCCTGAGCAAAAGGAGCCCATGCTTGTGGTTGTACACCATATTTCTTCATCACTTCAATGGCTTCAACTTGTTGGTGGAACGGATGAATCTCTACTTGATTAACTGCGGGTACGATTTCATTGTACTTACACATATCAATTAGTCTATCTGGATAAAAATTGCTCACTCCTATAGCTCTAATTTTTCCCTCTTTTTGCAGTTCACTTAATGCACGATACGTGCCATAGTAATCATTAAATGGCTGATGAATCAAAACGAGATCAATATAGTCAACCTGCAACTTACTCATTGATGTTTCTATAGATTCTTTCGCCTTTTGGTATCCTGCATTGGAAATCCAGACTTTTGTTGTAATAAATATTTCTTCTCGAGAAACCCCACTTCGTTTTATTGCCTTACCTACTGCTTCTTCATTACCATAAGCCTGAGCTGTGTCAATCAATCGATAACCCACATGAATTGCATCAACGACACATTGTTCACACTGATCTAAATCACTTATCTGAAAAACTCCATATCCTAAGATTGGCATACTCACATGATTATTTAATGTTACAAATTCCATAATGTCCTCCTTTTCAAATTTTTGACATAGAAATAATTCTATGATACTATCATCATATATGATTAGAGTAACTCTAAGTCAAGCACATGAGGAGAAATGTATGTATTCTGTCAAACAAATTTCAAAAAAACTTAACTTATCTGAACACACCATCCGATATTATACTGACCTTGGTTTAGTTCCAAGCCTAATCCGCGATAAGAACGGGCACCGATTGTTTGATGAGCAATCTGTCAACTGGTTAATTGGAATCAAGAATCTTCGTGGTTCAGGTATGTCCATTCAAGCAGTAAAAGAATATGTTGATTTGTGCCTTCAAGGCGAAAAGACGCTCGAGCAGCGCTACCGTGTTATTCTTCAGCAAAAGAATATAATCGAAAAGCAAATGACTGAAGTTCAAGCCCAATATCAATACATGACTAATAAAGTCAAATGGTACGAAGATATCATGAATCATAAGATTGAAGATAATAGCAACCCTGGAAACTGGAATTTAGAAATTAAAAAAGAAGAAAAATAAACTCTTCTTTTTAATTTAATGAACTACTCATGCAAGTAAAGGGTGACCATGACTTCATCGCCATCTTTTTTCCCAATGGCATCTCTAATTTTCTTATTGATTGAAATCAGTTTATCCTCATTTTTTCGAGGAGCGAGATTAAGTCCTTTTATCTCGTAACCATCAATGGTGCCGGATACTTTCATGTATCCCCACCTTCCATCAATATCCTTTGTTCCAGGTAATCTTAAGTGGAATGTCCAAGCTCCAAAATTCGGTCGATACTGAAGAATCAGTTTTTGATTATCTAAAATCTTCAACATGGCTATCACCTCCCTTGTTTATGGTGCTGAGCACAAGCACTTTATCATACGCATTTCTCGGTGCTCCATCCTGCAAGTAGATGATTCCACAATAAATAAACCCCTGTTTTGCAATCATCGATTGCATAGACTTGTTTTCTTCATGCGTATCAATGCGAATCGTATCTACAGCTCTTTCAATACACAACTGTTCACATGCATCCATCAGCACTTTGGCAACCCCTTTGCCTTTGACTGACTCATCCACCACTATCCGATGGATAACTGCATACTCGTGATTGTTTTGCCAGCTTCCACCTTCAATATATCGGTAATTCAGATCCTCTTTAAAACTGATGCATGCACTTGCTATCACTTTCGCATTGGATTCAATCACATAACTATCACCGTCTGCCATATCTTTTCTTAATGTCGATTCATTCGGATAACCACTTTGCCATTGATTGATTCCCTGATTCTTCAAGTAGGAAATCGCCTGATTGTACATCTTTACAACGGAAAGCACATCTTTTTCTTCTGTTTTGCGGAACTCCATATTAATCCTTTCGAATCGTCACATCCTGTGACCAAATACACTCATTGTATTGATAAACCGAAATTTTTGCTGGGCCACTCTTTCCCTTGGTACGAACATAGAAACTAGCTACTCCACCCACAAACGGTATCTGTTTTGGTCCACACACTTCAAGAATGCCATCAATAACAACATCAATAGCTCCTACAGTATAATGAAGTCGCTGTTGATATTCATCAACGGCTTCGATTACTACCTGTGCCATATCAATCGTTTCTTTTTCAACCAGTTCCGTCGTATCTATCGACCCTTTATACGTCATCGTATCATTGGCACCCTTAGAAACTGAGCAAACGACATTCCCATCCTGATAGCCATCAAACCGATACGATGTCTGCTCACTGCCCCAGTTACCTATATATTTTGTGTAAAGATCAACACCCTGTTGATACGTGATTTGTTTAAGTACAAGCATTTTTGCCATTCGAAGTTTGCTTAATAGCGGTAGATTTTCCACACCATAACGAGATACATCTGTTAAAACCTTCTTTACTTGCTTGGCAATATGAGGTCGCATTTTCTC
>DOKQ01000109.1 GCA_003510215.1 Erysipelotrichaceae bacterium | reverse complement strand
TCCAATCGCTGCTGCGCAATTACTTCATCCAGAATCATTGCTGCATCATCGCCCTGCCCGGTCACAAACTCAAGTAAATAAATCGCTACAATGCGATGGTTTTCCACAAGGACACTCACTTTAGCAGAAATCGGAAAAACTGCAGCACTTCCGGAATATAAACCATCTTCCACTGTAGTTAGATCAATAGAGGCTCGCTGTACTTTTGACATGCTTTCCAGATTGCGGTCAATCATGACAAAAGCAAAAGCGAAAACACCGATAATCATTATGATAACGACAAACCATTTGCTTCGTTTTCTCATTTTATCACCATCCAGATAAGTAAAAAAAGTGTATCATAACTAAAAATAGAATACCACATGATTCAGACTTTCATCTAAATTCACACAATTTCACAAAATTAACGACGTTCTGACTCGTGTTGAACATAATCGTTATCCAGATGCTTGATAAAAGGTAAGACAAGCATGATATCTACCATGAGTAAGGCCACCCATAAAAGTACAACACGCACATCCATCGTTGCCAAATACCCTTGTAATGGACTTGGTACTGTAAATGGCATCATCACAAAAACTCTTGATAAAAGATTCCATCGGCTAAACCAATACAATACGGAAACGTTGGTTACGGTACAGATGAGCATGGTCAATAGTAATGGCTTGTTTTTGATGTGCGGCATCCCAAAAATGATGGGTTCATTGATATTGAACGGAGTTAACAATCTGGCTACCCGCCCCACTTCCCGCAACTGACTTGATTTGGCAATCAAAGTGATGACGATAAGCATGGCAATATAGGTCATCCAGTTACCAAAAACCGCATTGATGGCTCCCGCAAAAATATAAGGCATTTCCATCTGGTTGGCAAAGGCCTGCGCATTCAATAATAGCGTAATAGTTGAAAGTGGCGTAACAATCATCGAAAGAATGTTTGTTCCATGAAGACCCACATACCAAAATAAGGTGATCCCTATGTTTACAAAAAGGATAAATCCATAGCTGTCAAAGATAGATAACAGCCCATAGAGCATACGAGAGCTTAATAAAACGATATCCTGTTGCATAAAAAGAATGAGCAATAAGTTTGTAAGTGCTAGAATGATGAAAACAATCACCATGGAAATGACCTGTTGGTAAGGAATCATCATATTCGACGAAGAAAACTGAAATATCCTGAAATAGTTCATCACTGAAGTGACACTTCGATGAATCAGGTCAACCAGAATCGCTAAAACGATGGCAAAAAGAACATGTTCAATATGATACAGCGAAGATGTGGCATAACCAAACATGGACGAGATAAGCACGATAATCAAATACATGGACACCGTAGTGATCACCCCAAATAAGGGTTGTGAACTTGATGTTTCAAACAGTTTGTAACTGATTAACACCAAAAGAAATAAAGTAATTGACCCACTCTGAACATAGTAGATGACTTCAATAACCTCTTTGATATGATATGAAATCCAAGATACCGACGACAGGAAAAGAGCAAATGTCGAAAACATCAGCCAAGGTAATAACATTACAAAACTATCTTTTGTTGCCTTAAGATGTCGCTGGGAAGTGATCCACGATGATAAGGCAATGACTTTCTCTTCCATAATATTTCCCCTTAAACCTACAGTTAGTACTCTTTTTACTTCTGATTGATGAGTGCGATTGCTTCACTGATCGTCGAGGCATGCTTCAACTTTAAAGCCTGTTCGATTTGATTCAGTTTTTCTAGTGTAAGATTTTCTTTGCCCAATATACTTTCATACTCTGTTGCAACGATCGATTTCACATAATTCAACCTGGCAAGATTGGCTTTATTATCCTCATACGTCGTCTGATAATCACCTTTAAGCGTACTCAGCTCATCCGCATGACTGTTTATAATCGTCGCCTTGATTTCCTGCATCGTCTGCTCATCAAACTGAACTAAGGCTTCTTTTTTCTTCTCAGCTAACTGTGCCAACGTGGACTGATAATGTTCAATTTCCTTCTCATACGAGTCCAGGTTATACGAACTTTCATCCTTATCTTTTCGGATACTCCGTCTAATCTGATTCTGCTCACGAATCTTCATGAACTTCTGCTTACGCAAAGATACAACATCACCAAACACATCCACATGTTTGTATTTCGTTTTCCCGACAAAAAGATACAACCCTCCAAACACAAGTATGGAAATTACATAACTTAATGCCAGATATATCATATTCTGCTCAGAAAAGAAAGCAAAGTAAATGGTAAAGGGAATAACGAAAAATGCAATAACAAGCGAAAAGACAATATAAGCTAAATCTTGAAGACTCCCAGGAAAATACAAGGCATAAAATAACCGGTTGTTTAAAAGACTGGAAATTTTTTCTCTTTTAAGCAAAGACTTGATTTCTTCAGACAACTCCTTCTCTTCAACTCGAAGCTGTGCGGTCTCAGCATCCATGCGTTGCAGCACTTTTTTCTTCTTTGTTTTCTCCTTGATTGCCTGAACATCAGCTATTTTATTGGAAATCGCGGAGATTTGTTCATTAAATGAAGATTCAATCTGATTTCTTCTTATTTTTAATGTTTTAAAGATCTCATCAGATATTAAACTTTCCTTTTTACTGATGCTTTTTTCCAACTGTTTCTCTTTGGAATCAAGCAGATTCTTCTTTTCGATGCACGCATTTAGTTCAATCACTTTTTCCTTGATTTGAGTAACTTCCTCAATTCCGCCCAGTAAAACTTTTGATTCCATCCGTTACCTCTTTTCTTTGGATATGTGCAATACAATCCAGTTTCGATTATACTCTTTATTAAATTTTAACAAATGTACCACTTTCATACAACCTTAAGCGACCGATTATGCAAAGTTTACAAAAACTAGATAGATTTAATGCAATTATATTGCGTTTTAGGTTACTTTTCGATAGGATGTACTCAAAGGAGAAACAGAAATGAAAATTGCAAAAATACTATCGCTGGCAGGAGTGCTGGCCATGACCTACGCTCTTTATCTTGGATTTA
>DOKQ01000022.1 GCA_003510215.1 Erysipelotrichaceae bacterium | reverse complement strand
AGTTCACTCATAGCCTTTTGTATAGCGCGTGTCAACGTTTCATATGGGACGGATGCATAGTGCTTTGGATCTTCTTTGGATAGCTCCTCGAGGACAGCATGTTGGATAGTGCCGATAAAAGCAGCATTCAGTTTGAAGTAATCCAGAGGTTGTAATTTAAGTCCGTACTGATAGAAATACTGATAGGGACATTGAAAAAAACGCTCAAAGGAAGAAATAGATCCACGCAACTGATTTTCCGTAAAGAAGAGTTCCTTCGAGATGGTGTCTGTCAGCTGATATGTTTGCTTATATTCTGTTGAGTTTTGGATTAGTGGCCAAAAGGAGTGTTCTGTATATCTGCTTGCAAAGGATTCAATTTCAAAGGCACAGGTTTGTAACTTGCCTTCGTAGTTTGCATAGGCATAGGAAAAGATTAGATTGGAGGCATAATGGAAGATTCTTCGTTGATGATGCAAGTGTAACTGTAAACGATCCGAAAGAGAGGGTAGAAGTGTTTTTTCGACATACAACTCATCAAATAAACCGGTAAATCCGGAAAAAGCCGGGTATGATTTCTGATCACAGCCAAGCATGATGAATGTTTCGGTGTCGTTATGATATGGCAGATCCTTAATATCGTAGATCTTGATCCCGGTCTGTTCAGATGTATTCCTGCGGGCTAGATTTTCGAGTGCGTATAAAAGTATTGTTTCCTGAATTTTGGAGTCAGATGAAGACGGATAGATTTGCTCAATCACTGATTTGAACTCTTGAAAGATGAATTGGTTATCAGTGGTCATGGTTTCATATATGGACGCAAAGTAATCATAGGTTTTGATGATAGGATCATCATCATTTGAGATGCTTGTGACATGCTGAAGAGATGATCTTAATTCTTCGGCAGACTTTTCCAACTCGACCAGTTTTCGATAATCTCGTTGATCGACGTGTTTAAATGACGTTGAACTTGATTGGATTGATTCAAAGGGTGAAAAGAAGTCTTCAATTGAACAATCAAACATAATTAGATAATCAATCAGTGCTGCCGCATTTTCCTTAATTAAGGTTTGATTCTGTAACAGTGGAATAAGTGTATCTATGGATGGATGAATGTAGTATTTCAATAAAGTCTGTATCTGCATAAGTAATAGAGAAGGTGATGATTGATTCCAATGTTGATAGGGCAAGTGATATCTTTTGAATACGGAGTGTATTGTGGGCATGTAGTTGGATGCATTGGTTAATACAATTGAAAAGTCAGTTTCTGGATGACTCAGAATATGTTGGACACAACTTTCAACTTCTTGGCGGATATTTAATGCCGAATAGAAAGAAACGCTTTTAGGTTCAATGATAGGAAACGAATGAACCTTGGTGTTCTTTGTTTTTAATATCTGAATGATTTGATCGTCAAGGAACGATGTATATCCAGGGTAGATGATTACATGAGATAAATCTAAATGTAGCTGACGTAGTTTACCAATGCTTGGGATATTTCTGTATAAAGGATATAAAGCTTTCACGAGTCTTTTGCACTCAATTTCTTTTTGGTTTTCTTCAGAAAGAGTATTTATGTCAATATCATATTGTATGCAAAGATTTGTGAAGTCAATTAGTTGAGAAACGGTGCTTGGATAGCAAATACTCTCATTTAGTACTGTACAATCTACACTTATATCTTGTATAATGGTGTATGCGGATGTAAAAAGCTTGAATTTTTCACTAGTAAAAGGCATTATCGATAACAACAACTGAGGCAATGTCATAAATTTAATTCCTGTAAGCGCTTTAGAGTTGCTAAGCAATTGCTCTTTCAGGTAGGTATGACTACTGTGTTCAGCCACAATCCATTGTTCTTTTTCTAAAAATCGTTTGTTCATCAGCGATACCTCCGATGTTCTTATTATATAGTAAATTTGAGGTGTAAGATGAAGAAATTAGCTGGAATTGGAAAAATGTCGCTGTTTGCTTCGGCCTTCTTATGGGGCTTTGGATTTGTTGCGGTTGATGGTGCGCTATCAAGTGGCTGGAACCCAATGCTTCTTTTAGGAGTTCGAGGTCTTATTGGTGGTATATTCTTGCATATGTTTGCATTTCGACGTCGGTATTTTTTAAATCGACGTATGCTTAAAGACGGATGGCTTGCCGGTCTTTACTTAACACTAGCCTTTGCGTTTCAAACATATGGGCAGGCGTTGAGTGGGGCGAGTAATGCTGCGTTTATCACAGCACTGTATGTCATTTTTACTCCAATAATTCTAAGTGTCAGAAATCGTAAAATGATGCCAAAGTTAGTGATGTTTGCAGCGTTTGTGTCAATGGTTGGTGTTGGCCTGATTTCAATTCAGGGGGACTTCCGTTGGCAGATCGGCGATGTGTATCTTGTCTTGGGAGCCTGGATGTTTGCTGTCCATATATTGCAGTTGGAAAAGTTGGCACATTATGATGATGCATTATCGATTACGACCATTCAGTTATTTACAATGGGTGTCGTATCAATGGCATTTGCATTGGTGATGAATGTTTCGGTTCCTTCGAGCGGATATGGATATGTTGTATACTGTGGTTTAATTAGCAGTGGTATTGCTTTCTTCCTTCAAACTTTTGGTCAGAAGCATGTACCCTCATCCACAGCATCCATCATTATGACGTTTGAGGCCATTTTTGGGGTAATTGGCGCCATGGTATTTTTGCATGAAGTACTTTCATCAAGAATGCTACTGGGGGGATTATTATTAATTGGTTCAGTGTTGGTCATTGAACTGAAACCCGTGCCTATATTACTGAAGAAGACGTAGAATAGGACAAAAACATATCCGAAAGGGGGACATGTTATGCCCGTAAGTGACATTCTGTCGAATATCCAAGATGTTCGCAAAGGTGATGGAGATTGCCAATTTAATGGATTCTTAGAGGATTACATTGAAATGATTGAAGAGGATCATCCGTTAAAATCACTTTTCTCCCAGTTGCTTGAAGCAGATTTAAATCTAAAGATTTGTGTGGATCTAGGTTTTGATATGAATAAAGAAATCATCTCAAATCAGATTATTCGTTACAAAGATGCTTCAAAGCTTCCTCAAAAGTATATGAAGTGCCCATACATTATTTATGGTCAAAATGCTGCAGGTAATCAGGTTGGATTAATTCTTTATCCTTCGGGAAAAGAAGACTATCTGATTGCTAAAGGCATCTACTACTCCTTAACTGAGCAAGGTGGTCTTTTAGAAGAGGCGCGCAATGAAGTCGTTGCAATGACTATTGAAAACTGTGGTCAGTGTGCAGAAGCTATGGAGCGTTTACTTAACCAAAGTACACGAGTCGGAGCTATTCAACGTGAGTTGGATCGTGAGATGTATCCTGAATTCAATTTACTTATTGAACATGCATTAAAACGTGCGGAAGAAATCAGGATAAATGTGACTGAACAGCTTCCACAAATTCAGGAACGATCTGAAATGATTTATCAGACAATTGCCCAGTGGTACCTACTTAAGAAGTCTTTGTATGTTCATTACATGACCAATAAGGATTTACTTATGTCAGTAAATGAAAACAATATCAAAAAACATCGTTATCAGGCAAAGATGTTTGCCGACAAAGTTCCATTTATTGCGTTTAGCGAAATGTGGAGATTGTGAAAAATAAAAAATGCACGTTGGATGATTAACATCTGACGTGCATTTTTATTAAGATTGGCACTGTTGACAATAGCCACTTAATTCCAGTTGATGATGAGTAACATGAAAATGGGTATCTTTTTCGATTTGTCGAATAATTTGGTCCATCGGGCAGGACTCGATAGGAATAATGTTTTTGCATTTTAAACAGACCATGTAATGGCGATGTTCATGCTTTTTTAATTCGTAAAAATGGGATGTTTGATTCGTACTATAGGTTTTTTCTATAATATCATGTTTTTCAAAGGCATCGAGAATCCGATACAATGTTGAGAGATTCATTGACACACCTGAATTTCGAACAGCTTCTTCAAGTTGCTCAATAGTCATCGGTATATTGACTGAAGATAACGTATCAATGAGTTGCTCACGTTGTTTTGAGTATTTAAGTTGTGCATGTTCTAGAATATGTCGAGCCGAATGCTTATGCATGTTATCGTCCTCCTTTGCCTATGCGCCATAATGTGAATATGGCGAAGAAAAATCCGTTGATTAGAACAATACTTGCTCCTGTTGGCAAATCAAATAAAAATGAGGCAAATATTCCGATAACAACACTGACAATTGAGACACTGACAGCATAGATGATGGTTGACTTGAAACTTTTTGATACCTGAAGTGCAGTAACTGTTGGGAAGATAATCAAACTGGAAATTAACATGGTTCCTACAACACGAATTCCGAGAACGATAGTAATCGAGGTTAGAATTGATATCAACTGATTGAGTTTCTTTGTGTTTTTTCCCATAACGCTTGCGTACTCTTCGTCAAAGGTTAAGGCAAACAAATCATGATAATAATAGATGACGGTTGATAGAACAACAATGGATAATACGATTGAGAAGTAAACATCCGTTTTTCCAATCACGAGAATGCTTCCGAATAAATAGCTGAATAAATCAACGTTAAATCCTTTGGCTAGGCTTGAGATGAATACACCTAAGGCCACAGAGAAGGAGGATACAAGTCCAATCGCAGCATCACCACCAATTCGATTCTCCTCACTCAGTTTTAATATGAGGAAGGATGCACCAATAACAATTGGAATTGAGATAACTAATGGAGATTGATTTAGTAGCAGTGCCAGTGCGACGGTCGCAAAGCTTACATGAGCCAATCCATCCCCAATCATCGAATATCTGCGAAGAACAAGGAAAATGCCAAGGAAGCTGCTACTTATGGCGATGAGGATGCCTACCAGTAGTGCCCGTTGCATAAAGGTATAGGATAAAGCTCTAAAGAGTAATTCGATGTTCATGAGTTGACCTCCTGCATAGAGCGGCTGTTGCCTGATATCCAATACGTTCGCTTAACTCTTTGGAAGTACATAGATCTTCAGTTAAACCGAAGAAGACAACTTCCTGGTCAAGATAGAGTATTTTCGTGGCATAATCACTAACCGATTGTAAATCGTGAGAGACAAGTAGGATGGTTACATGTTCATGTTTATGAAGGTGTTGAACCAGGTGGTAGAAGTCTTGCCTGATTTTAGGGTCTAGAGCACTGGTTGGTTCATCAAGGATGAGTAATTTGGGTCGATGTACCAGGGCTCGTGCAAGCATGACACGTTGCTGTTGACCACCGGATAAATAACCGATTTTCACATTGAGTAGTTGTTTTAAATCGAGTAGAGCAGCCACGGATTGTATCAATTTTTCCTTGTCTTTGCGCTGATGAATTAAACCAGCTTTACTGGGTATCCCTGTTGCGATAATTTCTTTGACAGTAGCTGGGAAGTGTTTATCCTGGTTGCTGACTCTTTGAGGTAGGTAGCCAATTAACTCTGAATTAAAGTTTTTACCAAAAGAAATTTCACCAGAACTTGCGGGAAGAAGATGTAGTAATGTTTTCATTAAGGTAGATTTACCGGAGCCGTTTGGACCGACAATAGCTAAAAAATCGCCATCCTCGATATCAAAGTTGATGTTCCTTAATGCCTCAAACCGCCCATAACGGACGGTGAGGTTTTCAATTTGAAGTAGTCTATTCATTTCTAAATCCATTTTTCAGTTTTTCGACATTTTCAAACATAATATCGAAATATGAAATATTAGATTCCATTTCTTCTTTAGTAACATTGTGTGCTCCATGCAACAAGACCATTTCTGCTCCGGTTTGCTCAGAAATGACACGAGCTGTTTTTGGGTCAATCAGTTCTTCATAGTAGATTGTAGAAATACCTAATGAGTTCATGGTGTCAATCAGTTCAGCGATTGCACGTGGTGTTGGTTCTGCATCTGGCGCAAATCCAACATAAGGTGAAAGTATTCGAATGTTATGACGATCCGCAAGATATCCGAAGGCAAAGTGTCCGCCGTAGATGATGGTCTTGTGAGTGCTTAGTGAGAATGCTTCTTCAAAAGCTTCATCAAGTTCATCAAGTCGATCTAACACTTCCTGAGCATTTATGGTATAAAAATCGACGTTTGCTGGGTCTGCCTGAATTAATGCATTTAGAATGTTTTTAACCATAACCTTAGCATTTATAGGATCTAGCCATACGTGGGGATCATATTCACCATGATCATGGTCATCATCGTGATTGTGGTCATCATCGTGATCGTGTGTATCATCAATAAATTTGATGCCTTCTGAACTGTTAAC
>DOKQ01000041.1 GCA_003510215.1 Erysipelotrichaceae bacterium | reverse complement strand
AAACCGGTATCTTAGCACCATTGAACTGAAAACCGGTCGTTCACATCAGATCCGGGTACAGTTCGCAAACCGGCACACACCGCTTTGGGGTGATCAGCGCTATAATCCTGAGGCTGTCCCTCCGCAGCAGATTGCCTTGTGGGCAGTGTCACTCACATTTGAGCATCCGACCAAAAAAGAAAAGATGACCTTTACAAGTCATCCACCAAAACAATATCCATGGTAAACGATCGTCATGATCGTTTTTTGTTTTTCGAAGTAATGAGCGATGGATTGAATATTCTCATCAAAAGGTCGACTTGAATCCACATAAATCTCATTATCCAACTGTTCGATATTGGATTTTTCATAATAGTTCTTTGCCTCCTCAAATGAAGTAAAGAACTGATGAGGCAAAGGATGACGTAAACGATCCTGTATCCTACACTTCCAAACCAACTCATCTTTGCAGTCGCAGTGAAATAAAACAAGTTCAGATGAGTTCATCTCGATTCTAGATAAAAACTGAATCAGACTTTGTGTATCAGAGAGTCCTACATCCACAATTAAATCCAAACTCTGGTGGATAGATTGTTGAATAAGTTTAACTAACAGATCATACGCTAAAGAATTGCACTCTTTGATTGAAAATCCATGTTGAAAACATACATCAAACAAATCATCTTTGCTTAATGTAAGCAATTGATATTTTTTCCCTAAGTAATGAGCAAGTGAGGTTTTTCCTGTGGCCGCTTTACCTCTAAACATGTAGATGCGATTATTCATCCGTGCTTTCCGCAATCTTTCTCAATATTTCTTCATCAAAGTGACCTAGGTTTGTGGCATATACAAGCAGATGATCATGTACAAGCACATGTTTGGAAGAACTGAGTGCATTTGGATTCCTTAGTGCCTCCTCAATCCAATCGTCTAATAGATTAACGGGTGTATACTCATTAAATGGATATACCACCGTTACCTGAGTCATTTGATTTTGAGAATGGAATCGGGTAACCCGTACGCCTGTAAACATGAGTCGATGGTTTGATTCAAGCATGGAATCACCCTCATAGTACTCATCCAAAATATGTGAAATGGTTTGAAGACGATGCTCCATCGTCTCAATCTGTCGGGTGTAGAACTGAAAGAAGACACCAAGGCTAATCGTTATCAAAAGTAAGACAAGACTCACCTGAGTGTTTCTAGCAACACCCAGCTGCCTTCGATATTGAACATGACGATATAGCACATACATAAGAAAGAGCGATATAAGAAGGCGCGAAGATAAGGAATAAATAGCCACATTAAAACTCTGAAGAAACCCTACGATAACCGGGATCAAGAAAAACAACCCATTTCCCTGATCCAAAATCGCTTTAAGATATAGCGATACACGTGAAAAACCCTGAGTCTCATCTCTCTTTTTCCGTAGTAAATAGCTCATATGCAATAAAATATAGAGTTCATAGATACTGATTACGGTTAGGGTAGCCAAATAGAAATAGGATGATACATTCAAAGATGATGAATACCTTCCGGCAGAGAATAAGGATAATAACATCAGTATCACCCAGATAGCCATCCGATAAAATGATTTCCAGGTAACAGAGTCTTGACCAATCTCTTCACTCTCTTCTTCGTTAGGATTAAAAAAGTATGGTCTTGAACGATTGGCTGAATAGAACACATAGACATTCCCCATTGTCTGATCTACTACCTGATACCCAATATCCAAAGCCATCTTTACAAAGGCTTCCTTGACCTCTTCCGTCGTTTTCTTACCAAAAAACTTCAGATGATATGCCCCGAGTAATGGCTCTGTCTTCATCAGTTTAACTCGTTTCTTAGTGAGTTCAACTAGCTGATATCCTTCATTAAGTGAATGGTTGAGTAGCGATTCCACCTCATCCAACTGAGTGTAGTACCAGTTAACTGTAATAGTTCGTTTTTTCATCTTGTTTTTCCCCTACATTTGCTTCGATTCATTTTGCCTAGAAATGAATCAGTAATCCGACCGGGCAATGATCACTCCCTAATATATCTTTGTATATGATGGCATCCTCTAGATGGGCTTGTAAGCGATTGGACGTCAGAAAATAATCAATCCGCCATCCCGCATTATTTTTGCGGGCAAAGTTCATGTAGGACCACCAGGTATAGGCACCTGTCATATCCGGATAGAAGTAGCGGAAGGTATCGGTCATTTCTTTGGAAAGAAACTGAGTGAACTTGGCCCGTTCCTCATCTGAAAAACCCGCATTCTTCCGATTGGACGAAGGGTTTTTCAAGTCGATTTCCGTATGAGCCACATTAAGATCACCACAGACAATCACCGGTTTGACCTGATCCAGTTTTGCAATATAGGCCTGAAAGTCATCTTCCCACTCCATCCGATAGTCCAGTCGTGCTAACTCATTTTGAGAGTTTGGCGTATAGACTGTCACAAAGAAGAAATCATCGTACTCACAGGTAATCACACGACCTTCCTGGTCATGATGCTCAAGATCAATGCCAAACGTTACTTGCAAAGGCTTGACTTTAGTAAATACCGCCGTCCCCGAATAGCCTTTTTTAACTGCACTATTAAAATACTGATGATATCCTGGTAAATCCAGTGTTAACTGATCCGGTTGCATTTTTGTTTCCTGCAACGCAAAGATATCCGCATCTTCCTCAAAGAAGAAATCCAGAAATCCTTTATTGACTGCAGCCCGCAATCCATTCACATTCCAGCTGATAAGTTTCATTTTACTTCCTTTCCATAAAATCAAGAATCTGACCTTTTTGAGCATCACAATCCGCATAGGCAAGATCAAACAATGCTTTCAGTTTTTCGGGATCTCCCGAAAAACGTTTCACTCCCAGGTTTTTGGATGGTCGAATCAGTAATGCCCGATTCTCTTCTACTAAATGCTCCACTTTCGCTTTTTCATCATAATAAATCCCTGTACGCTTACGGAAATCCTTAAGCATCTTAGGATACTTTATATAAATCAGATCCAATAATACCTGCAATAATGGATGGTTGGGTTTTCGCACAAACGAAATATCCTTCGTGGTAATCACTACATGACGATCACACCCATGTTCCTCACTTCTAAAAATAGGAATCATGGTCGTCAATCCACCGTCCATATATTTCTTACCTTTGATTTTGACACTTCGTCCTGCAATAGGCAATGTACATGCCGCCTTGACAAACTGCCAGCGATCATCCAAATCTTTATTGGTCAGCCAGATCGTCTCACACTTGGACATATCATAGATACCAATTTCCATCTTTGTACCAGCTTCACGAACTTTCGATGCATCGAGTTTGAGCTGCTGATTGATGATGGTATCAAACAGATAGTTATATCCTACCGGTGTTCCTTCACGAAGAATGGGCTTTAACCCCACATTATCCTGCTTTCCAGAGTAAACCACAGCCAGATCATGCAAAGTTTTACGATCTTTGGTCACAAAAGGGGCTGCCAAAAGAGCTCCTGATGAAATCCCAACCACAATATCAAACTCTACATGATGATCTAAAAACCAGGCAAGCACACCCGCCGTATAAGCGCCTCGTAATCCGCCGCCTTCAAGTACTAATCCAATCTTTTCCATAAGCTCTCCTTCTATAGTAGTGCACTAAACAAATTGAGTATCGCCTGACCTATTCTTACAAAGAAGTTGACCCGCAGGCAGTCCTCGAGTGTAATCTCAATGCACTGATCCTGCGTCTGTTCAAAATCTTTCTTCAGATCTTTGACGACTCGACTTTCAATAAAATAGATCCCGCACTCAAAGTGCATATAATAACTTCGATAATCCATGTTTGTCGTACCCACAATCGCCGCTTCATCATCACTGATCATGGTTTTGGAATGAACAAACCCAGGTTTATACTCGAATATTTTAACCCCATCACGAATCAAACGCTCGTAGTTTGAACGTGTAATTGCATGCACATACCATTTATCAGGGATATGAGGAAGCATAATCCGAACATCTACACCGTTTTTCGCCGCCGTAGTAAGTGTAGATACAAACTCATA
>DOKQ01000128.1 GCA_003510215.1 Erysipelotrichaceae bacterium | reverse complement strand
ATGAAGAGGCTGAAGAAATGATGATTGATGTAGGGAATCAGTTGTTAGCCATGATTCAAAAGGAGTCCATATGAGAAAAGAAAAAATCATAGCAATCATTGAGAGTGCACTCAAGAAAAAACATATCTATGGCATTGTTTTGGGTCTTGAAGTGCCAAGTAAAAACGTTGAGCTCTACCATGCGGCAGGTAATTTTTCCACAGATTCCAAATACTATATTGCGAGCATCAATAAACTTATCGTATCAGCAATCATTCTACGATATATTGCTCAAGGGAAACTATTTTTTAATGACTTACTTGTACACTATTTGCCAAAAGAATATAAAGAAGGGCTGCACATATTCAAAAACAGTGACTACACACCAACCATCACCATACAGCACCTTTTAACTCAGACCAGTGGCTTACCATGCTATCTTAGTGATAAACCAGCCTATGGTATATCCGGAATGAAAGAGTTGGAAGGTGGAATTGATCGACCATGGCCCATTGATGAAGTGATTGAGCGGGTGCGACAGTTGCAACCACATTTTATTCCCGGTGAAGCAAACAAGGCTAAATATATTGATACCAATCATCAGTTGCTTGGCTTTGTGATTGAATCCATCGAGCAAAAGCCGATGGCAGAAGTCATTTCGAATGTGTTTAGAGAACTTAACATGAAAGATTCCTATGTATTTACTGAACTCAATGACACCAACTTTATTTTTCCATATATGAAAGATGAGCAGGCAGATATCCGGAAGTTTATGGCGTCCACCCAAAATGACATCATTTCTACAGCGAAAGATCAGATGATTTTTATAAGAGCATTCTATGATGGCCATTTCTATCCAAAAGAAAAACTGAAGGAGTTGGAAGTGTGGAACAATATTTTCTTTCCTTTCCGATATGGAATTGGGATCCAGCAGTTTTATACCCCAAGATTTTTATCACCATTTAAGAAGGTTCCACCGATGGTCGGTCACTGTGGATCTACCGGAACATTTATGTTTTATATCAGAGAATTGGACTTGTTTGTGACTGGGACAACCAATCAGCAGGCCAATCCACAAGCCGCATTCCAAACCATCATGCGCATCGTATATAGCATGATCTAATGTATGGAGGTATCCAATGGAAATAATTGAACTGAACGAGTCCTACAACTCAACCCGACTCCATTTTGAGTATCAGACATCCGGTCATTTTCAGGCTACGGTTAGTGAAACTGATGAGACTATGACGCTGCACTTTGAGTATGTGGCATTTGAACAAGTGAAGACAATGGCTTTTGATGATACCTTGGTATCGGATTACATGGAAAATTACAAAAGCTATGGCGCAAAAGTGGATGGTCAGATCGTGGGTTATCTGGTCATCACCTTTGATGACTGGAATAAACGGGTGAGAATCAATCAGCTACTCATTGAACCAGAGTTTCGCAATCGGGGCATTGGGACATCACTGATGAATCATGCGGAAGAGGTGGCTAAGCACATGGGAGCACGAGCCATGATTCTGGAAACACAAAGCTGCAATCTTCCAGCCATCACCTTTTATCGACGGTGTGGCTATCAGATTGTCGGCTGTGATGTTATGTGCTATTCCAATGAGGATATTGAAAAAGCTGAAGTTCGCCTGGAAATGGGCAAGAAACTTGGGTAAGCAAAGGAGAACTACATGGATTTTTATGAACTCGCACCCTTTCTGATACCGGCGGTGATATTACAGATCTTCGTTTCTGGATACTTTGTGCACCAATGCATCACTCATCCGACGTTGGATAAATGGACAAAACTGAAATATGCTTTAGCCATAGCTATCTTTAATTTGCCAGCCGCAGCCTTCTATTTACTTAAAGTAGGGAAGATTAATATCTACGAAGATATTTCCAAAGGAATTTTTCGCAACCACGTTCGTCAGGCCAATTTTGCTTTTATTGTGATTGCCTATGAAATTCTGGTCATTCGAACGATTGCCAATCACATGGGTATGGAGGAGTTTGGTCCGCTTGTCTGGATTTCCGCATTGGGTCTTTTCATGATGATTCTTACTGAAATTCTCATTCAATATAGGCAAATGAGAATAGCCTATGGTTTATCCGTCGTGCTTGTCATATGTGCCTTTTTATTCCAGTTGGTCGCAGCTGATATCAATGTTCCTTATCTGGTCATCATTATTTCCGCATCCGTGATCAATAATTATCCACTTAAACCCATGAAATTTTTTATTGGGGGTATGATTCTTGGATTTATCATCACACAGCTGAGCCGAAGTGTTCTTGTGGATCATATCACTGATATGGATGAAGTGGTCAGTATGGTCTATCTGAATGGGATGATTCTTACGCTGATTCTCAGTGTCTTCTATATGCTCAAGAAGTTCTATGTGATTAATGATCAACTTAACATCACAGTCTCAACCATTGAAAATCAAAATCAGATCATTAAAGAATTGTCAGCTACCGAGGAACGTAATCGCATTGCCAAAGAGATTCATGATACCGTGGGTCATCGGTTAACGGGAGCGTTGTACCTGATTGAAAGTGCTTCACTTAATGAAATGAAGGTAAGTCGTAATGAATCACTTAGTAAAGCTTATGAACTCATTAAGCATGCTTTGGATGATATTCGACATTCAGTGAAACTCCTTGTGGAAGATTCGTCTATTCACTTTGAGGATAAGCTGATAGCACTGAAAGAGCAAATTGAAAGTCATACAGGTTTGGTTGTGGAGATGGATGTACAGCTGAACGAACCAATCCCATCTGTCTTTCAGCGTTTGCTTATCCAGATTTTTATGGAGTGTTGCACAAACACAGTGAAACATGCCAAAACCCGAAAGGCACATGCTTTGATTACCCATTCAAATCATCTGCTTTTGTACTCTTTTACTGATGATGGGAGCAATACAGATGAAGTTACGTTTGGTTTTGGTCTTTCAACCATGAAAGAAAGTGTTGAATCTTTTGGTGGTAAATTTGATGCGCGAAGTGGTCAGGATGGATTTACCATTTCGATCCAACTGCCACTTCTGAATCAACTGGGAGGAAGTCATGATGAATAAACTAAAAATAATCTTAGTGGATGATCAGCCCATTCTTTTGGAAGGGTTAAAGTCACTGATCACGACCTGTGAGGACATGGAAGTGATTGCCTGTGCCCACGATGGACAAGAAGCTATTGATCTTGCAAGAAAGTATCAACCCGATGTGATTCTGATGGATATACGTATGCCGAAAATGAACGGTGTTGAAGCTACGAAAATGATTAAATCAGAGTTAAATCAAATCACTGTAATTATCCTTACGACCTTTGAGGATGATGAATATATTATTGATGCGCTGCGTTATGGAGCTTCCGGTTATCTATTAAAAGATATGGGAATCCACCAGTTGGCTCAATCCATTCGTGATGGAGTCAAAGGAAACCTACTGTTACCAATACGAATTGCCAGTAAATTGACAGCTCATATGATTCATTCGCCTTCAAGAGTTTCATCGTTCAAAGAGGAGTATACACCAAGAGAAAAAGAAATGATTCAACTGCTTGTTCAAGGCTGTACGAATCAGGAAATTGCGGATCGACTCTTTTTGTCTATTGGTACTGTAAAAAATTATTTAAGTCAGATCTATGCGAAGGCACAGGTGACAGATCGGGCCAATGCCATTATCTACTTCAAACACAATGGATTTTAGGGCGGTATGCCCTTTTTTTGTGACTTTGATATGACTGTAGTAACTACTTTTATGACTCGTAAATCTTCTATAATGGAATTGTCACAAGGAGGATATGACCTATGAACTTCATTAACGAATATAAAGAAATCCTACTCATTGCATCACCTATCATTTTAATCCATCTCATCATGTTTGCTTATTGTGCAATATTAATCAAAAAAGAAGGTGTTGCCAATCTGAACAAACCCATCTGGCTGGCAATAAGCTTCTTCTTTCAAATTATCGGACCAATTGCTTTTATTGTTGTTGGAAGAGGTGGTACATCAAATGATTGAAATTAGAAACTTGCACAAGCATTTCAAGCAGTTTCATGCATTAAAAGGCATTCATCTGA
>DOKQ01000174.1 GCA_003510215.1 Erysipelotrichaceae bacterium | reverse complement strand
GCAATGATTTTATGACCACTGTAGAGCATTCTTTGCAGTGTTCCGCGCGAAACACCTAAGCGAAGGGCTGCATCTTGCTGACTTAAACCCTCAACATCAACCCAGCGAATGGCTTCAAGCACATCCATCGGAACCTTCATGGTACCCTTGGATGAATTGATTGCCCGAAAATGCTTATTTTCAGGATTCAAACAAACTTTTCGCTCTTTGGTTTTTGGCAATCTATCCCCACCCTTCTGTGCATATGCACATATAGTATCATAAAAAAGACTCAACGTGATGTCAAGTCTTTCTTGTCTAATCATGATATGAAATGAGTTTCTACCTCATATAGACGATTAACCAAATCGTCCGGTAATGTAATCCTCGGTTCGTTTGTCATTCGGATTGGCAAAAATATCGGCTGTATTTCCATATTCGATTACTTCACCCATAAGAAAGAACGCTGTCTTATCTGAAATTCTCGCTGCCTGTTGCATGGAGTGGGTCACGATGATAATTGTGTAGTTTTTCTTGAGTTCCTCAATCAAATCCTCAATCCGTTGAGTAGCTAATGGATCAAGAGCACTGGTAGGTTCATCCATTAAAATGACTTCCGGTTCCATGGCGATTGCACGAGCAATGCACAGGCGTTGCTGCTGCCCACCACTGAGCTTCGTAGCTGATTCGCTGAGTCGGTCGGAAACCTCATCCCAAAGAGCCGCCTGTTTCAGTGACTTCTCCATAATTTCCTTGAGTACCTGCTTGTTCTTCTCTCCCTGCTGGCGCGGTCCAAACGCTACATTATCGAAAATGGACATTGGGAAAGGATTCGGTCTTTGAAATACCATGCCCACTTTTTTGCGCAGTCCAATCACATCATAGGCAGATGACTCACTGTGTTCACCATGAAACAAAATGGTCCCATCCATTCGCATGCCCTCAATCAGATCGTTCATGCGATTCAGGCATCGAAGAAATGTACTCTTCCCGCAACCCGAAGGTCCGATCAGTGCGGTTACTTTGTTTTGAGGGATTTCCAGACTGATCTTTTTTAATGCCTGAAATTTATCATAATATAAATCAAGATTTTCAACTTTGATAATGGGTTCCATTAAGCTCTTCCTTTCTTAATCATCAGTGATACAACACCTTTGATACTTAAGTTCATTACGAGAACAATCATCAGAATGATGATGGCAATCGTACTCGATAACGCCACATTTGCAGGTTCATCCGTCATCATAGCCCAGATATGAACGGCTAATGAAGTCGATGGCTGGTAGATATTGACTGAATCTTTAATCGCTGCTCCTAAAACGAAGATAAGAGCCGCTGATTCTCCGATAATCCGTCCAATCCCAAGAAATGTGGCTGTCAAAATCCCTGGGATGGCTTGAGGTAATACGACTTTAAATACGGTTTGTGTCTTGTTAGCACCTAAGGCTAAGGAAGCAAATCGGTGATCTGCAGGAACTACCTTTAATGCCTCCTCAGTCGTCCGAATAATGGTAGGTAATAGAATGACCGCAAGTGTCATCGCACCCGCAATCAGATTACTTCCACTCGCCGGTGTGATTCTTATGGTTAAAGGCACAAACACCGTAATTCCCAAAAGTCCAAATATGATGGATGGAACACCTGTCAGAGTTTCGGTAAATGTTCTCATGGTTTTTGTTATCATATTTCTCGGTGCAAACTCATTGAAGAAAATGGCAGATAAAACGCCGAGTGGCAGTGCCATCATCAGTGTTAATCCGATTAAGTAAACGGTGGTGATAATGGATCCACGAATCCCACCCCCGACTTGAGCAAACATGACTTCACGAACTACCCGATCCGGATCGTTGAGGTCTGCTGCCATGGCAGCAGCTCCCCGACTGGTTAAGGAGGTTGGATGATTTTCATAGGCAATCCGCATCATAATCATTCCTTCTTTCAGGGAAACTACCTCATTGCCGGTCTCCTGTAGAACAAGCTGGCTGAATGGTGAATCTTCCGCCACATAAACTACGCGAATGACACTGTCTCCTGCAAGGTTTTCGCTCTGTTCAAGAATGAGTCCGAATCGCTCGATCGCAAATGTTTGTTCCGTTGGCTGAAGATTGAATGAATCATTAGATGACTGTGGTAAGGTAGCTACATAGTTTCTGGAATGATAGTTTCCACGAATTAGGTCCAACGATAACAAATCTTTTCCTTCCGTAAATACATAGAAAAAGATGAGCCCAAGAGCAAGCACTGAAAGTGAGGTAGCCAGATAGACAAACCCATTCAATAGAATGTCTGATAATCGTGTTTTATTACGCATGAACATTCCCCACTTTCTTCTTAATATAGTTTAAAATCATATTGGTTAGCAAAATGACAACCATGAGCACAATTCCCAGAGAAAAGCGAATATCATAGTCGATGCCCTGCGTTTCTTTTAAACCAGTTAACATCGTTGAGGTAATGGTGCTTGTGATATCAAACAGTCCAAAGGTTGGTCCACTGCGTGCATTCCCCGCCACAAGAGATACGGCTGTCGCCTCCCCTAAGGAGCGGCCAATCGCAAGAATAGCTCCGGAGAAGATCCCTGATTTTGCGGCCAAAAGGGTGATTTTGAATCGTGTCTGGGTAAATGTGGCTCCTAAGGCCAGGGAAGCATGTTCAATGCTCTGGTCTACAGAGCGTATGGATACTTCTGAAATCGATGTAATGGTCGGAATACTCATAAGCGCCAAAACAAAGACGGTCGCAAGTGTTCCACTGCCGCCACTACTCGAATATCCAAAGGATCGAGCCAGTGAATAAATGATGGGCAAAAAGAATCCAACCCCAACAAGTCCATACACGATGGATGGAATGGCTGAGAGCAGTTCAATAATGGTTCGTAAGATGCCCGCAATTTTTTTCGGGGCAATTTTTGCAATAAACAGTGCTGTTAAAACCCCAATTGGAAATGAAATTAACAGCGATAGAAACGCTATGTATAGCGTGTTGACAATTAAAAATCCGGCGCCATAGGCTGTGGATACAAAGGTTGGTCCATTTAGCCAAACCGTTTGGGTTAAAAACTTAAATAAAGATACGGAACCTAATCCAAGATTATCGGTCAAAAATGGTAATACCCCTTTAAGCGCAATAAATATACTGATAAACACAATAAAACTGGCTGAAATCAGACCGACAATCGTCAATAAGAAATAGGTGATACGATCCACGCGACTTAGACTTTTGCTACCCATAAGAAACTCCCTTCATTCTAGCAAGAAAAGGCCCTTGCACAAGGGCCTTGTTGGTTGGATTAGTCGTTAATGACATCTCCCCAAGTTGCCAGTTCACCTTTATAAATGCGTGTTAACTGATCACCAGTCACATTATCAACCGGGTTGCTCTTATGAACGATAGCCACAATTGCATCCCAAGCCAACTGACCACGAGTATTTTCAGGTCCTACTTTTTCAGCATCGGTAAATGGACGAGAGGAATAGCCGATATGCATCGCATTAATTCCATCTTTTTCATCACCTTGACTTCTCTTATATCCGTCTGAACTTCCTGTGTGATTGTTCACTGTAACTACGTTACCACAACGTGGAGAGAAGGCTGCACTCAACGCTTCCGCGATTTTGGTAATGGAGTCGGAACCGCCAAAATTGAGTGTTACAGAGCTGTTATCGAGCGCACAGACAGGGTAATTGCTAACAAGGTCTGCCCAGTTGCCTGTTCCGTTAACTGCTGTCGCACCTGCATCATTAATGACGTCTGCCCCATCATTTGATTCCATAAATCCAATGAAGGCTAAAGTTAAGTCACGCTCAACATCGCTGGCAAAGTCGCCGTCGACACGTCTCATCCAGACGAATGGACGCTTTAAGCCATATGTGTTGTTCAATACATTTGCTTCAGTTGCATCTACACCTTCAAACTTCAGAGGTTTGATGGTGTTGTTTACGCTTGACAAGGATACATAACCTATACCGGCAATATCCGTTGTCATTGCAGTCATGATTGCTGCATTGTTATTTGTAATAAATCCGCTGACAAGCACGCTATCATCTGAAGATGCTTCCCCAAAGCCAATCCCCTTCATAAATCCGTCACGGGTTCCCGATGATGTATCACGAGTATATACATTAATTTTTTCCTGTTCAAATCCTGATCCATTGTCTGGTGTTCCACAAGCTGCCAGTACAAAGGCCAGTGCTGCACTTGCAATTAATAATTGTTTCTTCATTTCTATTCCTCCTGCATCAAATGCAACTATACTTTAACAAAGAGGTGTTAATTAAAAATGAATGAAGTGTTAATTTTGTGTTAACAAGTATTATAAAGAATAAAGATTCAGCGCTTTTCTATATATATCAATGATTTCTTGTCTGATGGATAATGGTTGTAGGACTTCGCAACCATCACCTAACTGTAGTATCAGTTCTATAAGACTACGTTTTGCATAGACGGTTGCTTCAAGAATAAACGTAGATTCATCAAGCCATTCAATCATCTGATTTTCGCCTACGATATACTCACTCATATATTCACGTCGTGAAAGACGGAGTTTGCATCGTATCGGCTGATCCACCGAGAACCCATAGGGAGTCAGTGTTTTTGACGTTTGAAACTGCGTATCATGTTTGAACCGCTGCTCAATGACGGTACATTGTTCAATTCGTGAGATTTTAAATACGGATACCTTTCGAATGGCATCCTGCGTTAATACATACCACTGTCCATCATATAATGTCAGTTCTCTTGGTTCAATGATGTATCGTTTGCTTTCTTTGGATTGAGGCTTATACTCAATTTGAACATAAAACTTCTCCAAAATGGCATAAGATAGTTTTTCTATAAAAGATTCGATTTGTTGTGGATCTTTGCTTAACTGCCATTTCTGCGTCATTGAGGTGATAACTGTTGGTGTTTTGGGTAATGTACCTGCGATGATACGGTAGGCTTCTTTAAATTGTGGTGATATCACTGGTTCTTGCAAGGAAAGCAGAAAAGGCGCGGCATGTACCAGCGCTTCTTTCATTTTTGTCGACAGCTTATGGATAGGAAGGCTATCTTGATCAAGTAATCGATAACCTCCATGTTTTCCATTCATGGTTTCAATCGTATATCCTGCGGTTTCCAACTCATATTTCAGTTCGAGTACATAACGTGGCTTAACTTCCAGATATTCGGCCAGTTCCCTTTTCTTGGCAACATTTACATGTTTCAGATATCGTAGCATCCGAATGGCATTTGCTGTGCGATTCATATGTGGCTTTTCTCGCTGATTATTACGACGGTTGGATTCAAGAGCTGTATATCTTCTTCACTTTGAATAAAATGATGCAAGTTCCCCAACGATAGTTGTGGTAATGACTG
>DOKQ01000006.1 GCA_003510215.1 Erysipelotrichaceae bacterium | reverse complement strand
TGATCATTCATTTTAGCTGCATTTTGAAGCATCAACTGCTTCTTCTGATTGAACTTCTCTTTATCATGATCGCGAATGATATAGGAAGCGGACGCATTTTCAATGGTTGCGTTTAGAGATGAACATAGGAAGAAGCCTTCATAGCCCTCTGTTTTTTCAGGAACCTGATCAACAGGTAGCATAGCATCAAATTCCATGGCTAGTTTCACTGCGTTGATCATTTTGCCTTTCGCAGTACCTGGGTGAACGGAGACGCCTTTGAAAGTAACCTTTGCGGCTGCCGCATTGAAACTTTCGTATTCCAACTCTCCTTTGACACTACCATCTACTGTATATGCATATTTAGTATTGAATCCTTTGGCATCAAAGAGGTTTGCGCCACGTCCGATTTCTTCATCAGGTCCAAATGCAACACGTACCGTTCCATGCTCAATTTCCGGATGATTTAAAAGATAAACCATGGCTTCAAGGATAGCTGCAATTCCTGCTTTATTGTCTGCTCCGAGTAATGTTGTTCCATCGGTTAGCATAAGAGTATGACCTACATAGTTCTTAAGATTCGGGAAATCAGCTACCTTAAGGATAATCTGTTGTTCATCATTAAGGACAAGATCATGACCATCATAATTATGTACGATGTGTGGGCTTACGTTCTCTGATTCGAAATCGGCTGTATCCATATGAGCGATAAATCCGATTGGAGTCACTTCTTTTGATGTGTTGGATGGCAATGTGGCAGTTAAGAAGCCATTGCTTGTATTGTACGTAACATCGCTAAGTCCAATTTGAAGACATTCCTTTTCGAGTATTCGTGCAAACTCAACCTGGGATTGAGTAGAGGGGACTGATGTACTTGCTTCATCTGAGCGAGTATTTATTTTTACATAGCGAAGTAAGCGTTGTGTTAGTTGTTCCATAGTGTACCTGCTTTCCACATATAATTATAAACCTAAGATGCAAAAACTCAAGGTTATCGTAATCGAAGAAGTGATATAATGATGTCAAAAGGATGTGAATAGATGGAATATATTGCAATACACACCAATCAAACAAGTTATGTGATGGCTGTTTTACCAAGTGGTCATCTGGAACATGTTCACTATGGTAAGAAAATTCAAATCTTTGAGGAGAAGGGATTGGTTGAATCATCCGCATTTATCCCAAACCACCATCTGGTTTCTTATAAGGAACACCCAACAATTTCACTGGAATATCGCAGTCTTGAGACCTCTACCGTAGGAAAAGGGGATATCCGTTATCCCATGGTTCAATTGGAGTTTGAGAATACTACCTATGTGAGTGATTTTCTTTTTAGCCATTCTATCAGTTATCCGGGTAAAAACCCACTAAAGACGTTACCTAGCAGTTATGGTGAAGAAGAAGAGATTGTAACTACTGAGGTGATTTTAAAGGAAGCCACAAAAGAGATTTATCTCATCTTGTATTATCATGCCTTTTTACATTCGGATGTGATTGTCAAGAGTGCAAAGTTATTGAATCAGAGTCATGAAACCATTCGAGTTAAACACCTGTTTTCGTCGCAACTTGACTTTTATGACAGTGATTTTGATATCATCACATTGGATGGTCATTGGGCAAGAGAACGTCATACACATCGTCGGTCGCTTGGTTATGGCCGTAGTCTTGTTGAGTCGATGAGCGGCTCATCTTCCAACCGTCAGAACCCTGCGTTCTTTTTGGTAAGAAAACAAACCAATGAGCATGTCGGAGAGGTTTATGGATTCAATCTGATCTATAGTGGCAGTTTCATGGGGTCTATTGAAGTAAACTCTTATGAAAAGACGCGTGTATTGCATGGGATTCATCCGCATAATTTCACCTGGATTCTTGAGCATGGCGAGGAATTTGAGTCCTGTGAAGCCATGCTAACCTATAGTGATTCAGGGATGAACACGTGTTCACAGCAGTTTCATCGATTCATCAATCATCATATTGTTCGAGGATATTGGAAACAGCGACCAAGACCGATAGTCTATAATAATTGGGAAGCCACATACTTTAATTTTAATGAACGTAAAATACTTGATCTTGCGAAAGAAGCTAAAGATATAGGAGCAGAATGTTTTATGCTGGATGATGGTTGGTTTAAAAACCGCAAAGATGATCATCGTGCTCTGGGTGATTGGGAGGCAGACAAGAAAAAACTTCCCCATGGCCTAACTTCTTTATCTAAAAAAATACATGATTATCGATTGCTATTTGGCCTATGGGTTGAACCTGAAATGATCAATGAGGATAGTGATTTATTTCGAAAACATCCAACATGGGTGATGAAGTTACCTGATCGTGAAGCTAGTGTGGGCAGAAATCAGCTGATGCTTGATTTAAGTCAGAATGAAGTTGTGGATTATCTGATCGAAACTTTATCGCAAGTATTTACAGATGCAAATGCTGATATGATCAAATGGGATTTTAATCGAATATTTTCGGATTACTATGGAAAAAATCTGGTGCATCAGGGAGAGTTGATTCATCGGTATACTCAGGGTCTACATCGATTGTTTACTACATTGAACGAACGATTTCCAAAGATACTTTTTGAAACATGTGCCTCCGGTGGCCATCGTTTTGACTGCGGGATGCTATGTTATGGGCCGCAGATCTGGACAAGTGATAACACAGATGCATTGGACCGAACCTATATTCAAAGCGGAACAAGTATGGCATATCCGCCATCGACCATTTCTGCTCATGTATCCGCAGTTCCTAACCATCAGACACAACGTATTTCACTGCTGTCATCTCGGATGTATGTAGCTAGCTTTGGTGTGTTTGGTATTGAAAAGAACCTGCTGGATGCTTCAAAAGAAGATAAGGAAGCACTAAAGCTTCATGTGGCATGGTACAAATCAGTGAAGCATATGATGCAGTTTGGTGCATTCTACCGCATACAGGCATCTTTGAATCAAACACGTTGGATGATGGTGAATGAAGACCGTTCGATTGGTATCGGGTTGTTGTTTCAGTCCAGAAACCGACCCAACGATAAGAATCAGCGGTTTATAACCATGGGATTAAACGATGAGGCAGTATATGATGTGTCGGTACTTCCATTAACATTGAGTATTATGGATTTTGGGGATTTAATCAATTATGTATCTCCAATCCATATTCGGCAAGGGTCATTTTTACATAAGTTAGTTGATCGATTCAAGAAGGTTTCCAGTGAGAAGGAAGATATCCGTGCTTATGGTAGTTTTCTTAACTATCATGGAGTGAATCTGAAGCAATCTTTTACAGCTGGACTGAGTGATGATACTCGAGTTACCTTCGATCAATCAGGAAGAATATATATGTTTATTGCGAAGAAGTGAATTTTTGAAAAGTATGTGAAAGCCGATGGATTCGAAGTTGTTTCTATCCATGGTTTGGATGTTTGTGCTAAAATGAATGCATTGTGAGGTGGATGTTATGCCGAAAGAAAAAGTATTAATTAAATTACAGCGCCATGAGTGGCCGGATGAAATAGAAGCGAAAAGAAGACGTAGAAATCGTTGGTCAGTGATGATTGTTCTGTTGGTTCTGACTTTTGGATTCGGGTGGTTGTTTGGATCGTTTTTAAACAAGCCAGTCCTACAGTTGCCAGCGGATTCCAGTAGATATCAACGTTTGGATGCGATTGTTGAAACACTGAAAGCTCAATGGTATTTTGGAAAAGACATTGAAAATCTGGAGCAAACACTAATTGATCGTGCAATCTCTGGAATGATTGAGCAAAATGGAGATCG
>DOKQ01000132.1 GCA_003510215.1 Erysipelotrichaceae bacterium | reverse complement strand
AGGTGATGGGTAGTTGACGTTCGTCCATTTGTTCAGATTGATCCTGCGATCACATTTATCATCAATCAGAAGTTCAGCCGCTTTGCGGTTCCATTCTTTTTGATTACAGCCGGATACTTCTATGGAGTCAAGTTTCTATCTTCCGCAGATCTTACCGGCTGGTTTAAAAAGCGAATGAAAGCACTCATCCGCATTTATCTATTATGGACCTTTCTGTACTCCCTACCTTACCTCGACTTGTGGGTAAGTGTACTTATGCAGGGACAGTTTTTACGGTGGTTACAAATGGTACTCATCGCACCGCCGCAGGTACACATGTGGTATCTACCGGCCTTTATCATGGCTACCTTATGGATCTATCTGGTACACTCCTATTTTCCAATGGCAAGAAAACGTTTGCTTATCATTTCCATGATTCTTTTACTTATGGGTATTCTGGGTGATGGCTATTATCATCTCACAAACCAGCTTTGGCCCATCAACTGGATCTTAACGATCTTTGGCAATACGCGCAACGGCATCTTCTTTGCGATTCCCTATGTCAGTTTGGGATACCTGGTTTCCTTTGTTTCACTGGAAACCTTAGCGCAAAAGAAGCGTTGGTTATGGGGAGGATTTTTCATTTCCGTCATCCTAGTGATTTTTGAAGGGTCACTGATTGACACCCTGGATATCTTCTATGATGCCAACCTGCTATTCTCACATCTGCCACTGACGATTTTCATTCTGCTCTTATGTCTGGTATATCCAAACTTCATGAAGGGAAGTAAAGTCAGCTATCAGGCTCCCTATACTTTTGGGGTATACCTCAATCACATGATTGTCATTGTCATTCTCTACATTTTCCCAATCAATGTGCTTCGATCCAATGTCTTCTTTGAAATCATCTATCCATTTCTTATCCTAAGACTCTCGCTCAACTGGAGCAAGGCCATGTATCTCTCGGATTCCAAATGGATGAATATGTGGGTGAAATTGTAAAGGCAAACTCGGGTGAGTCTGCCTTTTTTTATTTGGACGGATATTTAAAACATTGGCTTGTATGGTCGTTCACAACACCCACTGCCTGCAAATAGGCATAGATGATGGTGCTACCCACAAATTTCATGCCACGAGCCTTTAAATCGCGTGAGATACGGTCTGAGAGTTCCGTGCTCGCTGGAACATCCCGTAGGGTTTTAAACTGGTTAATAATCGGTGTATGATTCACATACCCCCAGAGATACTGAGCAAAACTGCCAAACTCCTGTTGAATCTGTAAGAAAACCTTGGCATTTTGGATAGCCGCATATATCTTCAGATGGTTGCGGACAATCTCCTTGTTTTGAAGCAATTCCTCAATTTTACTCTGATCATACTGACTGACAATGGTTGGGTCAAATGAGTCAAAGGCGATTTGAAATGCTTCCCGCTTTTTCAAAATCGTCAGCCAAGATAACCCTGCCTGAAACCCTTCCAATACAAGCATTTCAAATAACTTCTGATCCTTATGTTGCGGGACACCCCACTGGTCATCATGATACTGGGTATACAGATAACTGTGCTCATCGCACCATTCACATCGGTTCATTTTTTACCTGCCTTTCCATGTACTATATGCAAAGAATCCGCAGATTCCTTGATTTTTTGTATTGAACTAAGACCACTTCGCATCACCCAACGCCGAAATAGAGGTGTATAGAGTACTAGAGATTTCCATTGTTTCAATTTGATCTTAACTTTCAGAAATCGGGTCAAATGTGTATAGGAAACCAATGGATCTTTCTGGACCAAAGCCTTCGAGGCCATGATGGCACTATCAATCGCATAACTCAACCCTTCCAAAGAGCTCGGTGATATCCATCCGGCTGCTTCCCCAATGAGTAGAACTCGCTTTTCACCCAAATATATTTCTTTAAGGGATTTGGGTGAGTTGACCAAGCAGGCTTCCTTGAATATTGGCTGATCCAATGGGTATCCCATGGTTAATAAGGAACTCTTCAGCTGCTCGAAACGTTTGAGAGAATCGGTTAAGGGAAGTGCTGCCCCAAGCTCCAATACATCATCCTTCACACCAAACCATCCATAACTGTCTGTAATTGATTCATCAAAGAAGCAGCCGAGAAATGGCTGGGTGTTATGGAGCGGGAAATGGTGTTGAATCGCCATATACTGACGAATTTTGGGAGCATGGGTTGCGCTTCGGGTTATGGAATTTGCGCCATCAGCCCCAATGCAGTAATCGCAGCGGATATGATGAGTTGTCTGATTTCTATGATATTCGATATCCACATAATCATCGTGAGGTTGGATTTTTGTGACCACACTCTGATCCATAACTTCAACGTGTTCTGGAATCAGGGAGGCGAGCCAAACATCCAGTTTATGACGATGAACATTAAGATAAAACCGCTGATAGTGACGCGTCAGCTTGACAGGAAGATCCACGGTTGTTACAGAGAAGATCTGCGGAGAAGCCAATACATCCTTAGGAATAGTTAAACCAAGTTTGGCTAGACTTCGTTGAGCATCCGGCGCAATCAACCCACCACATGGCTTTTTAAAGCTATCCGGATGACCATCCAGTCGCTTCTTATCCAGTACCATAACCGAAAGGTGGTCGGGCAGTTGGGCTGCCAGAATACTACCAGCAATCCCAGCTCCCACAATGACGATATTCACATGTTTCATACGTTATTCTACCTCACTTCATTATCCATTATAAAATATATCGGGTAAAAGTATAGAGATGGTTTGTAAATTGAGAAAAAACATTGATAATTGTATCATCTTTGATAAACTAAACGTAAAGAAGGTGAGCCATTATGAGTCTTATTTTAATCACTGCCATTAAAAGTGCCATGGATGTTTTGGATATCATCGGAAAAATATCCGCCTTTTCCACGCATGAAACGCAGGTGTTAAAGGAAGTAGTCATTCGGATGAAACGGGATTTCTATCGTCCGGACAAAATCATCCTCTACCATCAGGTCCGACGAAAAGGGGATGAACTGAGTGCTCCACGATTGAATCATTTTTTGCGAATTTTGGAATCGGATCGGGACATCATCCTCAGTGCAGAAGCAAAAACAAAAGATCATAGCAAACAGGCGTTACGACTACTTGAATCGATGGAACGGTTAAATAGCGATACCATGGAAGCTTGTGAATCCATCTCAACCTCAGAACATATGGATCAGAAGATGATGGAAAAAGCACTCCACGAAACCATTGAACGCTACCGCTATGTCATGGCTAGCCTATTGTTTCAGCTGATGGAACGATTCGAATCCGCCCGTTTCACCACCTATAAAACCTGGGTACATACGCTAAGCAAACAGTATAAACTACGATGAGGGAAAACTTATGAAAGATTTAATGCGGAAACATGCATTTTTGCCTTTGATTGGGGCTATGAGTTTTATGTTGGCTCGGGAAGCAGCCTTGTTTTGGGTTGATCTGCTCAAAGATACGG
>DOKQ01000011.1 GCA_003510215.1 Erysipelotrichaceae bacterium | reverse complement strand
CTGACGATTAAAGTATGTCTTAATCCCAAAAACCAAAATCAGATACACCGTAATGGCAACGCCTCCCAAAATCCCCAGCATAATCGCCATCTGATAGAAAATGGCTGTCGTAGGATTGGTCCCCGATAGAATCTGACCTGTCATCATACCTGGAAGAAAGATAATACCCATGCCAAGCATATTATTCAGTGTCGGAACGATCGCCTGATCAAATGTTCGATTGATAATAGATTCCGTTGCCTGTTTAAGGGTTGCCCCAAGAATGAGCGCTTCTTCCACTCTGGCTTTTTCAACGGTTAACTTTTCATGCATGGATTTGACTGCCAGTGAAATCCCCGTCATAGAATTGCCCACAATCATCCCAGCTAAAGGAATGAAATACTGTGGGTTGAACCACGGTGAAATCCGGACCACCACAAACAAAAAGTAGAACAGTGCCGATAAGCTACCCATAGGAAACACAATGGCTATAACCCTCTGCAATGATTTGGATAACGGTGGTTTTTTGAACTTTCGGATAACTGTGATGACTGAGAATACTTGCATGACCGCAATAATCAGAAGTGTCATCAGCGGATGAGGATTGCTAATAACCCATTGTAGCAGATAGCCTGCGATGATCAATTGAAAACTCATCCGTATTGTTGCAAAAAAGACCAGTTTTTCCTGAGGGATTTTTCGATACTTTAAGAGGATGATTACGACAACCGCAAACACATATGCCAGAAGCATCTGGGGCAAGCCCAGTTCAATGATTCCGTTCATCGGATGACCCTCCCCGATTCGATTCGAATGATTCGCTGTCCATATTTCGAAGCAACCTCACTACTGTGAGTCACAAGTATAACGGAAACTTCATGCTCTTTCGCATACTGTGAAACAATCTGCAGTAACAGATCCTCGGTCTTCTCATCAAGAGCGCTAGAAGGTTCATCGAGTAGCAGAACCGAAGATTTCTTTAATAAGATTCGTCCCAAGGCAATTCTCTGTTTTTCTCCACCCGAGCAAAGACTGGCATCATCACTCAGTTTCTTTTTGACTTTTAACTGTGTTAATAAATCACTTAGCTCTTCATCGCTGACATCGTCTTTTTGAAAAAGACGTACTGCATAAAGCAGATTATCCTTAATGGTTCCCTCAAACATCACTGGCTGTTGCGAGAGCAAAGAAACATCCATCCGATGAGCTACGGATGGACATTGTTCCAACCGTTGCTTATGATAGTAAATATTCCCTTCCGTTGGTGAGATCATTTTATTTAACAGACGTAATAACGTTGTTTTTCCACCACCGCTCTCACCCACAATGCAGGTGAACTCTCCCTGATGAATTGTTAACTGTTTGATGAACAGGATATCCTTGTACCTCATATTTTCAAATTCAAACATTTTACCCCTACTTTCCTAGAAACATTATAGCACTCGCTTGTTTTTATCGAAACACTTTGTTAGAATGAGTCTAGGTGATGGAGTTCACCTTAATCATTGCTAGGCAATTAATGACTCCTACATGTTTTTGTGTAGGAGTTTTATTTATATCAGGAGGTAGTTTATGGGATTTTCATTAGCTCTTATACTTGTGGGCGGACTACTATTTTATGCACTATTCGAGAAAATAAAACTACCCGGATTACTTGGGATGATTCTATTGGGTATCCTAATGCGACCCTTTGGATTCAACCTGATTTCAAAGGAAATCCTGGTTATCTCTTCCGATCTTAGAAAAATCGCCCTAATCGTTATACTTTTACGGGCAGGGTTATCCATAGAACGTGAATCTTTAAATCAGGTGGGTTTACCCGCTGTCTTGCTCAGTGTTATCCCCGGACTCTTTGAAGCATTGACTGTGATGGTACTGGCAATGTTCTTCTTTGATCTATCCTGGATAGATGGCGGAGTTCTTGGGTTTATTCTAGCAGCCGTTTCCCCGGCGGTTATTGTTCCTAAAATGATTACACTTATTGAACGCAAAAAAGGAGCTAAACACTCAGTTCCTACGTTAATTCTTGCGGGAGCTTCCATTGATGATGTGGTAGCCATTACATTCTTTACATCCTTTGTCACATTAGCTATTGGCAGTCATGTGAATTTCGCTATATCTTTAGCCATGATTCCTCTTTCAGTAATCATTGGTCTTGCAATTGGTGGGATAACTGGAATCTTACTCATTGTTTTTTTCAAGCGTTATCATATCCGAGACACGAAAAAAGTGATGATACTTCTTGGCGTCGCACTATTATTCTCAACATTTGAAGACACCTTTCCTTCCATTCCATTTGCTTCCTTACTTGCAATTATGGCTATCGGCTTTGTTCTTTTGGAAAAATATCCTGTTTTGGCCAGTCGTTTGAGTTTAAAATTTAATAAAGTTTGGGTTTTTGCACAATTGCTCTTGTTTGTATTAATCGGGGCTGAAGTAAATATTCACGTGGTTTTTCAGGCTGGATGGGTTGGATTTATCATCATACTGGTGGGTCTAATCGCTAGAAGTTGTGGTGTGTGGCTATCTCTTTTACCGAGCAAGCTCACTTATAAGGAAAAGCTATTTACCATGATCAGCTACTGGCCAAAGGCAACAGTTCAAGCAGCCATTGGAGCCATCCCTCTTTCATTGAATCTTCCATATGGAGAATTGTTTCTAGCAATAGCCGTTCTCGCGATTATCGTCAGTGCACCCCTTGGGGCCATCGCCATTGACATAAGCACCGAGCGACTTTTGGACGATTAAAAGCACATCCACGGATATGCTTTTTATATGTTTTTGATGAGTTCTTCCACATACTGATCGATGATAGGCAGTTGTTGCGAGATTTCAACCTCTACTTGAGCATAGGCGGCTATCATGGACACAACCTCAGCCATAATTTCATCTCGTACTAACCACTTCTTGGCAGCGCCTACCTCGAGTGTGTGGTTAACAATCGCTGAAACAAAATGATCCATCGGCTCATCCTTTAATGTAATCAGTTTCTGATAAGGAATCGATCTGGTGGTTTGATTTGCAATAAGCAGAATGCGGACAACCGCTTGGCGATGCCCTTCTTTTCCCTCTGCCATAATCGGTGTATATGCCACATCAACTTCAAGGACATCCTCATTGGCAGGTGCTTGACGGAGTTTCTCTAGAAACTCTTCTTTTACCTTAGGCTTTACGACACGCTGATCTGCAACTTCAAGCATTTTTACGGAGTTAATCCAGGTTCCTGAATCAAAGTCAAACGATCGGACTAATGTCATATCTTCATTCATCGTAGATAAAATGTCGCTATCTTTCACTTCATCCAATAGTTTTACACATTGCTTTAGCACATCTGTCATGGTTTTAACTTCGCTGATGGACAGGATATCTGGAAGAAGATTGGGAATCGATGACTCAAAGAAAATTACCTCACCAGAAACAGGAAGGTTAAGTTCGTTCAATAGAGCCAACCCTTCTACAGAAACATCGTCCTGACTGCCACGATATGCTGCCAGATGGTGCTGATAGCGAAGTCGCTGAACCGATGGCATCTGCTCTTTTTCACTGAGCATAAAGAGTAAGGAAAGTGCTCCTTCTCCAGGAAAGACTAAAAGATTATCTTCAAGAAAGAGCACATAATGGGGCTCATTTTGCGCAGGCAGTATAACTGAAATGATTCCCAATCGTTCAATCATTGGATCATGTCGCTCAAATAAGTCTTTCGCAATCTGATGCAGTTGCATCCATTTTTTTCGATCTAATTGATTCATAAGTAACCTCCAATGGTACTATTATACACAGTTTGCCTCATTTCATCATAGAAAACACTTTATCCAAACATATCTCTGATAGCCTCAAGTACCTGTTGACTCTGCTTGAAAACCAGTTTCGTATTAAATACATGTGGTAGTTTCTGCTTTTTCGTATAGATAAGTGAGGTATAACTGATATTCATTTCCAATAGTTTCTTTTCAAGGTGCAATGTCTGTGGATGCAGTGCATCCATTTCTGTTGAAACAAGCAGAATCCTGGGAAAATCCTTGTGTAACCAATCCGTTACATGGGCATAATTAAATAGAGTAGATTCCTCAATGTTTTTAGTTTGAAAGATCGCATGTAACGTATCATATTTCCTAGGAAATGGAATGTGCTTAATAAAGTGGTTAAAGTCATAGACACCACAGCTCAACACAAGGCCTTGAACATGGATTTTCGGTTGCACATCATACACATCCTGCAGTTGTGGATAGAACCTGCAGCTTGTGGCTAAAGCGCTTAAATGAGCCCCCGCAGAATCACCAACCAAATAGACTCTGTGGATATCAAGAGGATAAGTATCACTTAATTTCAAGACTGCATCAATTGCACTGGAAACATCATAAACGATATCTTTGAGTGTGACGTTGGGAGCCAGTCGATAGTTAATTGTCATCACCGCAAACCCCAGTTTAGCCAGAGCCGCCCCATAGATACGGTATACGAAATCTTTATGCCCATAGACCCATCCCCCACCATGAACATGAAC
>DOKQ01000092.1 GCA_003510215.1 Erysipelotrichaceae bacterium | reverse complement strand
TTTTGATAAACTTTGACAATATATGATTTTCGACTTATGTTTGGTGCGTTGAACAAAGTATTCACTCTTCCCTGGTGATAACTGATTATACACATCATCACATATGACATAGATATCTTTTTCCTCAATCAGATGTTCCAACACATCCAGTGACTCTTTATTTAATATCACCCCTGTTGGATTATTAGGTGAATTTATAAGAATAGCTTTTGTCCTCTCGCTCATTGCCTTACGTAAGATCTCATCATTTAGTTGAAAATCTGTCTGACTTAAATCAATTTCAATGACTTTCCCACCGTAGATTTCAATCGCTGGACGATACGAAGTATACGCAGGGGAAAAGATAATGACCTCATCATCAGGATTCAGAATGGTTCCAAGCGCCACATACAAAGCCCCGGTCGCTCCATGGGTGATAATGATTTCTTCTGGCTGATAATGAATCTGATTGTACTTGGCTTCAAACTCCGCAATCGCTTTGCGTAAAGGTAAAAGACCGATAGCACTTGGATAATGGGTATGATTTTGATCAAGTGCATCTTTGGCTGCTTGTTTGATATTTTCTGGTGTATTGAACGCTGGTTCTCCAACAGTCAATCGGATAACACCCTCATATTTGTTCGCTTCGTCACTGATTCTGCGAATCCCACTTTGCTCAATCGAGTGCAACGCCTTGTTTAATACATGTTTCATAACATCCCTCAGTTTCTCTTCTACCCCCTATTATACCGTATTAAAAAAAGAAACAAAACCTTCACGGTTTTATTTCTGAAATTTGTTTTCAAGCATTTATTCAATCAAACGACTTAATCGTTTTTCTAGTTCTCTGGTGTATTATCAATCACTGACTCTCTTCTCTTCTGTCTTAACAAAGAATCCTCGTAGGAATACACACACCCACAGTAACTTTGACGGTACATATTGAAATGACTAGAAAGTTCAATCGAACGATCCATCCCTTTGTTTTTCTTGAAATTACTATAGAAGTAGGCAACCTTCGGATATTTCTTGGATAATCGTCTTGCGATTTCGTTAATAATGACTGAGTCCTTATGTCGACTGACAGTCATGACTGTGGTCATGTAGTCATATCCATGATCACTAGCATATTGCCAAGCCTCATTCATGCGCATGGCATAACAGGTTTTGCACCGATTCCCACCCTCTTTCGCGTCCTTGTTTGCAGCAAGTACCTGATTGAATATCGGATCTTCATAGGGTGGTATTACAATGTCGATGGACACATGGTGTTGCTGCTCATAATGCTGAACATATGCTTTCAGCTCATTTAGTCGACGGACAAATTCCTCCTCAGGAAAAATATTGTGATTATTGAAATACAAGGTCAAATCAAAGATGGGTGATAAATACTCAATCGGATAACTGTTGCATGGTCCACAACACGAATGCATTAGTAAACGCGGCCGAACACCCGAGGCTTTGATTCGCTCGATTTCCTTAAGTTCTAGATTGTAATAGTCTTTACCATTCATTCTATCCCAACCTTCGAAAAGTATAGAAACATACTATCACCAAAAGAGAAAAATCTGTACTCATGATCAATGGCTTCCTGATAAGACTTAAAGATAAGATCCTTCGATGCAAACGCACTAATCATCATTAATAATGTTGATTTTGGAAGATGAAAGTTGGTAATCAACGCATCGACACCCTTAAACTGATACCCTGGATAAATAAAAATATCTGTACTGCCAGCATCTTCTTTAAAAGCTCCATATTTGCCTATCACCGTTTCAATCGTTCGGGCAGATGTCGTTCCAACACAAATAATGCGATGCGAATTTGCTTTTGCCTCATTCAACACATCCGCGGTTTCCGAAGACATCCAGTACATTTCTTCATGCATCTTATGCTCCAGTACATTCTCCACATCCACAGGGCGGAATGTACCTAACCCAACATGAAGTGTCACCTCAACAATTCGGATCCCTTTTTCCCTGATTTTACTCATCAGTTCATCGGTAAAGTGCAATCCAGCGGTTGGGGCTGCAGCACTTCCTTCCACTTTAGCATAAACCGTCTGATATCGATTGGGGTCACTTAGTTTTTCCTTGATATACGGAGGCAACGGAACTTCACCCAATCGTTCAAGAACTTCCAAAAAAATTCCTTCATAACTCATCTCAAATACTCGAATCCCTGCTTCGCCCAGTTCAATGCATGTGGCGACAAGTTCGCCATCACCGAAAATCACTTTTGTGCCAAGCTTTACGACCTTCGCATTACCAACAAGGCATGTACAGGTGTTATCTTGTGTCTTAAGTATCAGCAGTTCCACATGAGCTCCCGTATGCTCCTTAATTCCAAACAAGCGGGCTGGGATTACTTTGGTATTATTAACAACCAGTACATCCGTTGGAAGCAAAAAATCAATCATCGACGAGAAATGCGTATGGGTAAAGGTCTGGGTATTAATATCAATAGCCAATAAACGACTGTCACTCCGATTTTCGATTGGATGTTGAGCAATAAGGTGTGCTGGCAAATGAAAATCGTAATCAGATAACTTCATTAAAAGCCCCTCGCATTCTTATCATTTAGACCTAAACGTTCAAAGTATTCATTCTTAAAGTCCAAAAACCGGTCTTCTTTGATGGCGACTCTGGCCATTTCCGTCAATCGAATCAGATGACGAAGGTTATGTATCGATAGCAAACGTTGACCTAGTCCTTCATTACACTTAATCAAGTGGCGTAAATAGGCACGTGTGTAATTTTTACATGTCACACAATCACATTCAGGATCCAACGTTGAAAAGTCTCTTTCATATTGGGCATTACGAATATTGACACGCCCTAAGGATGTCATCGCTGTGCCATGGCGGGCAATGCGAGTCGGTAACACACAGTCAAACATGTCAACCCCTCGTAATATACCTTCCAATATGGCGTCAACTGACCCAACTCCCATTAGATATCTTGGTTTATCTTCAGGTAGATACTTGATGCTATAATCAATCATTTTATACATGGTTTCCTTGGTTTCGCCCACACTTGTGCCACCAATGGAATAACCAGGGAAGTCCATTTCAACTAATGATTCAGCTGAGAATTTTCGTAAGTCTTCAAATTCTCCACCTTGAACAATACCAAAGAGCGCTTGATCTTCTGAACGCTGATGCGCTTCTTTTCCACGCTTTGCCCAGCGTAATGTACGTTCTACACTGGCTTTCATATAATCGTAGCTAGCTGGGTATGGAGGACATTCATCAAAGCTCATGATGATATCTGCCCCAAGATCATTTTGAATTTGAATTGATTTTTCAGGTGTCAAGAATAGCGTGTCACCATTCAGATGATTCTTGAAGGTAACTCCTTCTTCGCTGATTTTTCGGCTGTCACTTAGCGAAAAGACCTGAAAACCACCACTATCTGTTAAAATAGGGCGTTGTACATTCATAAATTTATGCAAACCACCCGCTTGCTTGACAATATCTTCTCCCGGTCTTAACCAGAGATGGTAGGTATTGGAAAGAATCACACCTGCCTGCATATCTGTTAGTTCCTCAGGCGATACGAATTTTACCGTCGCCAACGTTCCAACAGGCATAAACATAGGTGTTTCTACCGATCCATGCGGGGTATGCAAGATGCCTAACCTGGCACCTGATTGTTTACACACGTGTGTAATTTCGAGTTTAAATTTTTCCATAGTTCATCACGTACCCTATCATACCATAAAAAATCCAATTGTCACGCATAGATTCTTCGTATATAATATACAAGTTGTTTTAAATAAAGGAGTGATTTGATGTTTAACACAAGTTTTGGACTGCTATTTGTGGTGGTCAATTTTATACTCGTTTTAATTGCTTATCGTCAGTTTGGAAAAACCGGTTTAATGGTGTGGATTGCCATCAGTACAATTCTGGCAAACATCCAGGTGCTTAAAGGAATTGAAATCTTTGGGATGCATGCAACACTAGGAAACACACTCTATGGATCTATCTTTCTTGCAACAGATATCCTCAGTGAAAAATATGGGTATGACGAGGCCAAACGATCCGTTTATCTTGGATTTTTTAGTGCCATCGTCCTATTAATTACGATGCAGATGGCCTTGGTTTTCATACCACTGGATGATCCATTTGCTTTACTTGTGCAAGAATCCTTCGAACTTATCTTCTCATTTTCAGGAAGAATTGTTTTGGCCAGTCTGGTTGCCTATTATACAAGTCAACTTCTTGATATTGCAATTTATCGAAAAATTAAGGAAAAGCTCAGTGATGACCGTTTTCTATGGGTTCGTAACAATGGTTCAACCTTACTATCACAGGCAATCGATACAATCATCTTCGTTTCCATTGCTTTTATAGGTATGCCATACAATCTATTTGATATCATGATAACTACCTATGTTCTCAAATTGATCATTGCTGTTCTAGATACTCCGTTTTTATATATTGCCAAGAAGATAACACCGATAACCGACTAAAAGGATCAACTGAGTTGACCCTTTTTTTATTTCATCATTTGATTTGCGAATGCAACGCCAAACGCCTCGCATTTTGCAAGTTTCTCCTCAGAATCCGGATTAAACTTGATCGATAGTCCAGGCATAACTTTCATTTTCAGCTGTTGCAAACGTTGGGTAATGTTTTCCACGGCTTCCCCTGTCCAGCCATACGACCCGAAAGCTGAAGCGTGTTTATTTCGGTAAAGAACCGGATTCATATAAGCCACTAAATCCCAAATTGGTTTCAATGCATCCGATAGAATTGTTGGTGTGCCAAATAAAATACCATCAGCTTCCAGCATCTTCTCAATGACAGTCTGCTGATCTTCCTTGACCAAATCATATAGAGTCACCTCAATATCAGCCGCCTGCTCAATTGCCGTTTTGATGGTCTTTCCCATAAGTTCCGTATAACCATAGGCACTGACATACGGTATAACCACTTGCTTTTTCTTATTTAAGTTCGATTCAGTTGCCCATCTCTGATACATCTCAATAAACTCCTTGGGGTTTTGATCAATGGAAGGTCCATGCCCAGTAAGTATCATACGGATATCCAAAGACTCAAGTTTGCTCATTGCTTTAAGCACAAACGGCTTAAACGGTGACATAATGTCGTCAAAATAGCCTTTCACTGCATTCAGATACTCTTTTTGATCCTTTAGTTGGGAAGACATAACATGATCAAAACTGAAGTGTGATCCAAAAGAATCGCAGGAGAATAGAATCTGATCTTCCTGCACATAGGTATACATGGCATCTGGCCAATGCAATTGTGGAGCCATCATAAACCTCAAGGTTTTATTTCCTAAAGAAATGGTTTCATTTTCCTTGAGGGCATGACCATGAAATGGACAGTTCAGGATATCCGCCAGAAATTTAATGGATGAAGGTGACCCAACAACCTGAATATTCGGGTTTATCTCAATCAAATAGCGTAAAGAACCGGAATGATCTGGTTCCGTATGATGAATAATCACCAGATCAATATCTTCAATCGCCACAACGGAAGTCAACTTTTCAATATACGACTCAAGAAACTTTCCCTTTGCCGTATCAATCAGAGCCGTTTTCTCACTTCCCTTTAACACATAGGCATTGTAGGTAGTGCCATACTCTGTATACATAATGATGTCGAAGATACGAAGATTCGGATCCAAAGCTCCAATCCACGTAATATCCTCTGTAATTTTAAATGTCTCCATGTCTTTCTCCTTTACACCTGAGTGTACTTTTGTGAAATTAAACGAACATGACCTACATTTTAGTAGCCAGTTTCCTCTGTTTAACTCGGTTGCGATAAAGCATAGCACTTAGAATCGATGTCACCGGGATTGCAAAGAGAATCCCTAAACTTCCGGCAACAGCCTGAAGCACTTCAGCTGCCATATATTCCGAGTGAATGAGCAAATTAACGGGTTTTGCATAGATAATCATCAGTAAAATCGTGGGTAACGAACTTCCAATATATGCTAAAATCAGGGTGTTTGCCATAGTCCCCATAATATCTTTTCCAATAGACATACCTGAAAAGATGATTTGACGAACCGAAATACTCGGCGCGGTATCCATAAGTTCCTGAAGTGAGGAAGCGATTGACATCGCAACATCCATCACAGCTCCAAGAGAACCCACCACTATACTAACAAAGAGAATTCCTGTCAGATTCAGAGGCAAATCATTTTCGATAAAAACCAGATGAACATAGTCTTCGGATAATATACCTGACATCCGCATCAAAGTCGTAAAGGTAATCGCAAGCAATGTGGCAACAAGAATTCCGCCCATACAGCCAAGTGATGCCGCAATGGTCTTTTTGGTGATACCACCAATCAGAACAAAACTCATGATAATGATATATAACGCTACCCCGAGTGTAATCACGTAGAGGTTTAGATTGGCCAAAATAGCTGGCACAAGAATAAAGAATACCGCAAACACGGTAAATCCAAGAGATACAATTGCGTTGAATCCCTGCCATCGTCCAAAAAGAATAATAAGAATTAGAAACAATGCAACTAGGATGCCAATCAGATTGGATCGTGCAAAGCTGACCAGTCGCCATTCAACTCTTTGATCAAATACCGAACGGTATAAAACAATGCTATCTCCCATGGATAATGGATACAGTTGAGCTACCATTGCATCATCATAAACCTGGGTTACCGTGATTTCACGATGCTGGAATGGACCACTGGAAATCACTGCTTTAAATACCACTTCCAGATCTCCTTCAAACGAATCCGAAATGACGCGTTCTGAAACTATCTGGCTGATTTTCGCCTGATGAAACTCATCGTTTTTATATCCTTCACTAGGTATTGTAGGTACAAGACTCATAAAATAGTTTGAACCAAAATAACTAATCAAGATGGATATCAGGATAGTAGCTACATAGACAGCCACATCGTTAATCTTTATTTTTTTCATATACTCACCACCATTATTTTACCACCGGAACATTAATTTTCATATAAAAAAAGATGAATGGCACTCATTCATCTCTTTTTTTGATAGAAACAGGGATAATACTTTTTTACTCATTCATAAGTCTTTGACATTGTGATAAATCCAGAATCTGAAAATGATTCTTTTCATATCGAATAACTCCACTTTGTTGCAACTTGGCAAGTTCACGAGAAAGTGAAGGTCTGGAAACCTGAAGGTAAGCCGCCATCTGATCACGATTAAACACAAGTGTAAACGCTGTTTTCTGGGTTCGATGAAACTCATCAATCAAAAACCAGCAGATTTTCCCGGTAATACTTCTTATACTTAAGAGTTCAATTTTCTTATGCAAGTTTACTGCTTTTCTACTCATGCTCGACACTAAATTGAAAAGAAGTATCGACTTAATCTCTTGGTCTTCCATTTTCTGAATCATTTCAGGTAAAAAATAGCAAACGGATGTGGGTTGATAGGCAGATATGTCTGTTGGATAGCGAACTGATGGCTCAAATGCCAGCACTTCCGCAAACACCTGATTTTCCACCATCCATCCGACAATGGATGCATCTCCTGAAGCACTGTTCTGATGCACCGCAACCGATCCGGTTAATACCAACCCAATTTTATGAAAATGCTCATTGCGATGAACCACGATGTCACCCTTGGCATAATCAACGACCTGCGGTGAGCATACTTGGATACAATATTCGATTTGCTCCTCACTCAACGATGTGAATAATGGGTTCTTACGTAAAATTTGATTTAATGACGGCATGATTTCACTCCTTGATTAACTCTAATTGTATCGAATCTTGCGTTAATGTCAAAGAAAAAGACAATCCGAAGACTGTCTATTGTATACGTTCAAAGCGATAAGTTGGGTGATCTGAGATATACTCGTACTCTGAAGCTTCGATAAAGCCCTTAATCCAACTATCTCTTAACTGATAGTAGATTGAGATATCCAATCCTACCGAATCCCAGTTGTCCCGGTGGGTACATGGTTCCACAGTCCATTCAATGTGATTCTCATCGTGACTCGTAACGGTCATCGCCTTATCACATGGCATACCTTCTACCAAAGCATCCGTTAAATTGCGGTAGAGATACGATGGTTTCACCCATTGAGGCTCCCACGCCTGATTTAATCGCTCTCCTGCCATATAATAGAGTCGTTTTGCCTGATCCAAAGTCAGATAGTCGTTTTCAAATGATTCCTTTAGCGCAGCTGCTAAACGCAAATCTGCGTTGTTCAACTGATTCGATAACCAATTGTGAATATTCTCATGGTCAATGATTTCCTCAATATCCCCAGCAGGCAACGAAGAAAATAGTTGCTCTACATGTTCCTGAAGACCTTTCGCATCAGCCCCAGATTCATCCAGATAGTTGTACAAGTACATCGCCCATTGATCCAGATACTTGATTTTATTAAACATCCAGCGATGGATTTCTGCAAATTTCTCAGCCACTGACAACAACCTCCAATTGATCCATTAACTCCTCAACATCATAACCATGCACATAGCATGCTTCTTCCAATGTCTCATCCTGAGCCGAAGGGCAGCCAAAACAAGCCATTTCAAAATGCATAAGCAAACTTATCGTTTGAGGATAGGTTGAGATAAGCTGCCTAATTGTCATATCTTTACTTAACATCATTATCAACACCTTTCCTGACTATTATACAGAAATAAGATGTATTTTTATGTATCTGAGGATACAAAAAGCAATATCTTTCGGCTATGCTTTCCATTGGTTAATGGCAGTCGACGTGGCATTACTTACATTGCTACGAGATGGCTCGATAATCATTTTCCCTTCACGAAGAAGTTGTACAAAAATGGCAGCCAAATTTGGATCAAATTGAGTTCCGGCATTACGTTCAATCTCATCTACCGCATATTCCACACTTAGATAGGTCTTGTAATGACGATCCGATGTAATGGCATCAAAGGCATCCGCAATGGCAATACATCTTGCCGAGAATGGAATATTCTCTCCTTTGATTCGACGAGGATATCCTTTACCATCCCAGCGCTCATGATGTCCTACTACCGCAGGTATCACATGGCTAAAGGCAGGAAGATACTTAATGATGGTGATGGACATATCCACGTGTTTTTTCATGGTTTCATATTCATCATCCGTCAGTCGAGTATACTTTGTTAGAATACTTTCCGGAATACCGATTTTCCCAATATCGTGAAGCAGTGATGCCTGACGAATCAGTTCAATCTCATCCGCACTTGCTTTAGCTTCTGTAGCAATCGCGACCGCGTATTTTGCAACACGCTGAGAATGTCCAAAGGTATAGTGATCCTTGGCATCGATTGCTGCGGTTAACGCATAGATCGTTGCCATATTCATTTCATCATTAGCCCCATTCATTTTAAAATCATTCATTTCTTCAGAATAGATAACCGATTGATTTTTCCCGTTTAATTTCGCAAACCTCAATGCAGTATTAGCCTTTGACAATAACTCCTTATCATCCAACGCCATGGAAGGTGCACTGCTGATACCACACGAGACGGTGATATATCAAGCGTCCGAACCATTTTCAGCAACCGAAGTGCTCACGATGCGAACTCGAATTTTCTCAGACATTTCATAGGCGGCTGTCGCATCCATGTAAGGTAGAATAACTCCGAAACTATCAGAAGCAAATCGACAGACAATGCCACGGGAACCACACACAAACTGAATGGCACTTGCCATTTTAGACAAAGCCACATCTCCTGCATAGTGTCCATAAATATCATTAAATACTCCGAGCATATCCGCATTCATCATAATCAATGACACCATTTGTGTTCGAACATTGCGTGTATGCTTCACGAGCTGATCCATAAAGTAGCGATGGTTATACACATTGGTCAGACTATCCATAACAGCTTCTTTACTGACCCGCTCAAACATATGTGCATTTGAAATCGCAATCGAAGCAGCTGCACTCAATGTGGAAACCATATTCAACTGATCCACAGACATACTGGTTGTATTATCCTTGGATGACATGAGCAGAATACCGATCAAATTTCCATTGTATTTTAGAGGCAAGGCAGCCTCAAATCTCATGTACATTAGCTCATTACGTTCTTTATCCCACATGGTTTTAAAGAACGGATGATTATCAAGAAACTCATCCTGAATAATATCATCAAACTGACGGAACCAACGTACAAATGGATGACTTGCATTCAGAACAAATGAGAGTCGATCCAACTTTTTATGCGCTGAATAGAAAGTGAAATCATCGCCACCATTTTTCAGATATATGTAGATACGATCATTTCCGGTAATTTCATAAACCACTTTCATAAGTTCTTCAGTAATATTCTCAAGATTCAGGTTATTCGAAATAGTTAACGTAAACTGCTTGATTCGGTTATTCTGTGCATTTTCCTTTTGATAGAAATAGCGATCGACCAATCGATGGATTACCATAAACAGCGGTTGAAATAGCAATATCGAAATCATTGTGGATAGTAATGTTAACACTTCCCTGGACAAACCACTGTTGATCCCACCAAAATAACTCATTGCATTTCCCACAAACAAAGTAATCAATGCCACAATCACAGTTATTAGAATCGTAAAAATCAATGCGCGTGTCAAAACAATGCGTAATTCAACGACCCGATTTTTATAGATGGCATACATCAGAAAAGCGGATGTTACGATACCAAAGGCAAAGTCAAATGGATACTTCCCAATTTCAGGTATAACATTCAGGGCCATACCAATATAAAGGATAAACAATCCATATAAGACCGGTCTTA
>DOKQ01000093.1 GCA_003510215.1 Erysipelotrichaceae bacterium | reverse complement strand
TGCACAGGAATACGAATGGTACGGGCCTGATCAGCGATGGCGCGGGTAATAGCCTGACGGATCCACCATGTAGCATATGTAGAGAATTTGAATCCTTTGGTATGGTCAAACTTTTCAACTGCTTTGACAAGACCCATGTTTCCTTCCTGAATCAGATCAAGAAACAACATACCGCGACCAACATATTTCTTGGCAATACTGACGACAAGACGCAGGTTGGCAGAAATAAGTACCCGTTTGGAATCGTCACCATCCAGGCGGGTTGCCATATACTGACGGATTCTCGCAAGCTCTTCCGGATTTCCGCGGTTTTCTTCCAGTAGAGTACGTTCAATCAGTTCAATATCCGTACGTACAATATCTCCATCCGCATTTTTCTTTTTCGGATGGTCTAAAAAATACATTTTTTCAAGTGCGTCCACTGCATCATAACCATCACGAATCCGACGCGCAATTTCAGGTTCATCATTTGGATTCAGTAGATTTACCCGACCAATTTCCTTCAAATACATCTTTACAGGATCATTGATCTTCACAGCCGGTCCACTGGTAAACTGAGCATCATAAATTTCCAAATCAACCACATTGATTTCCAGTTCATTTTCATCCGATGAGTCATCAGCGAGAAAATCCAGGTCATCATTGTCGCTGGCAGTATCAGTTATCACAACCTCTTCCTCAGCGTCGGTAACCAGTTCGATACCGGCTTCTTCAAACCAGTCGCGAATTTCCGTCATGTCATCATCACTCATATCCAGATGTGATAATGCATCCATAACCTCATCTTCTTTAATCACTTCTTTTTTGTTACTTTTTGCTAGGAAGTCCTGTTTAATCTGTTCTAAAGTTTTAATAGCTGCCATTGTCTTCCTCCTTCGTTATTTGATTCAATAAGGCAATCTCACGCTTACACTCGATAATCTTGTTGGCATAATTTGCCTTTTCAATTGGATCGACAAGTTGAGATGATGTTTTTCTATACGTTGCAATACGATCTTCGATCAACCTTATTTTAACATGATTAAACGCATCATTTAAAGCCATTGCATTGACTTGTTTAGGAAACAAAGCCCAATCACTGAGGGCAAGTAGGGTTTCACTAATACTAGGTTCTAAGTTACGGGCCAGAACATCCGCAATCACAAACTGATCAAACTGGCGGTAATGATCCAAAATAAGCATCGATAAACGTTGAGCAACCGGTGTTATCAGAAAGCCAAGCTGATCTGTAAACTGTTTGGACACTTCTTTACTTAACATCATTTGAGCCAATATCTCACACTCATAGCGATTCATCGAAGCAAGCGGATCGCTCGTGTTGGCCATTTTTCGCTGAGGTTTTGAAGCGACCTTTTTGGCAACCATCGCAAATAAGTCATCAAAAGGCATTTGAGTCATATCTGCCAGTCGGTTGGTAAAGTGCCTTGCTTCAAGTGGATCTTCAAATTTGCGAATTTGCTCCACCATGGCTAGAATGTACTGTTTTTTCTGATTAAAGTTATCCAGTTGATACAGTGTGGTACCATATTGTAACACAAATTCCATCAAAGGCAAGCGCGACTCAATACATTGCTTTAACGATGCTGTGCCATAGGTTGCAATCACATCATCGGGATCCAATGTTTTTGGATACTGAATGACTTCGACTAAGCAGTTTTGCTCAAGTAAGGCCTTGCCAAGCTGATAGGTAGCGCGTTTTCCAGCCGCATCCCCATCGTAGGCAATGACAACATGGTAATGCATTTTACGAAGCAACTGCACCTGAACAGGTGTAAAGGCTGTGCCTAACGTAGCGACCACATGCTCAACGCCAATGCGATCATAGGCAATCACATCGGTCACACCTTCACAGACAATGACAAACCCCTCTTTTTTTGCCGGTTGCTTCGCCCGATGATAGTTATATAATAAATTACCTTTGACAAAGAGTGGCGTTTCCGTCGTATTGATATATTTTGCCTGCTCATCTGCTTTGATGGCACGTGCACTAAAGGCAACGGGGTGACCCTGTAAATCATATAAAGGAAAGGTAATCCGAAAGGCAAAGACATCCCGATAGTAATCCAGCGTACCTGAGGTAACATTGGCTTCCATTGCCAGTGGCAACTCATATCCTTTTGCAAGAAGAAACTGACTGAGTCCCCCATTCCCAGGATTAAAACCAATTTCAAATTTTTCAATCTGAGCATCGGTAATACCTCGGCGCAGAACCATTTCTTTGGCTTCAACACCATCTGCAGATTGCAACTGATACTTCGTATAATTGACGGCCTCACGTACCAGCTTCTGCAACTGACGGGTATGAGGATCTACTTCCTCTTTGATATGTGATGAGACATCCAGATGAATGCCAATGCTCGATGCCACCTTTGCCACTGCATCCACAAAGGGCAATTTCTCATAGTTTTGTACGAAGGTAAAGACATTTCCCCCCGCACCACAGACAAAGCATTTGTAAATCTGTTTCTCTGCCGAAACAGACATGGATGGGTCGTGGTCATCATGAAACGGACAGATAGCCCAATAGCTCTTTCCACGACGCACCAAAGGCAGATACTGACCGACGATGTCTACAATATCTGCTTGATTACGTATTTGAAGAATCTGATTATCCGAAATTATCGGCATACTTCCACCTTCTTAAAATTTGAGATATGAAGAAATAAATGACTCTAATTCATCAATCTTAATGCGCTTTTGCTCCATCGAATCACGGAAACGAACGGTAACACTTTGATCACTCTCTGTATCAAAATCTACAGTAATACAGAAAGGTGTTCCGATGGCGTCCTGACGACGATAACGTTTACCAATACTTCCTGCTTCATCAAAATCACAGGCAAAACTTTCAGCTAATAAACCATAGACTTCCAACGCTTTATCTTTTAACTGCTTTGATAAAGGAAGAATCGTTGCCTTGATCGGCGCTAACGCCGGATGAAGTTTTATGACCAGACGTGAATCGGTATCGCCGATGCTTTCTTCTTCATATCCATCACAGATAAATGCTAAAAATAATCGTTCAACCCCAACTGCTGGTTCAACACAGTAAGGAATATATTTCTCATTTGTGGTTGGATCAAAATATTCCATACTTTGCTTAGAATGTTGCTGATGCTGGGCAAGGTCGTAATCGGTTCGATCCGCAATCCCCCACAGCTCATCCCATCCCCATGGATACTTGTATTCAATATCACTCGTTCCAACTGAATAGTGTGACAACTCTTCCTGATCATGTTCACGTAAACGAAGATTTTCTCGTTTTAGACCAAGTTTAACCAGCCAATCCATGCAGAAGTTCTGCCAGTAGCTGTACCATTCTAGATCTTCGCCTGGTTTACAGAAGAACTCAAGTTCCATCTGTTCAAACTCACGTGTTCTAAAGACAAAGTTCCCCGGTGTAATTTCATTTCTGAAACTCTTCCCGATTTGACCGATACCAAATGGAATTTTTTTACGACTTGAACGTTGGACCGACTTAAAGTTGACAAACATCCCCTGTGCCGTTTCCGGACGAAGATAAATCACATTGGTTGCATCTTCAATAACACCCTGAAACGTTTTAAACATTAGGTTAAATTGGCGAATATCCGTAAATTGACGGCTACCACAGTTTGGGCATCCAACGCCATTGGACTCAATGTACTCTTTCATGGCTTCATTGTTCATCGTAGCAGCATTGACAGTATAATTGGAAAATTCTTCAATCAGTTTGTCCGCACGATGACGGGTTTTGCACTGTTTGCAATCCATCAAAGGATCGGAGAAGGTTGCCAAGTGTCCACTTGCCTGCCAGACTTGTGGGTTCATTAAAATGGCCGATTGAATACCGACATTATTCGGATGTGCCTGAACGAATTTTAACCACCAGGCTTTTTTGATATTGTCCTTAAGTTCTACGCCAAGAGGACCAAAGTCCCAAGTGTTTGCAAGTCCTCCATAGATTTCAGATCCTTGGAAAACAAATCCAGAACTTTTGACATGTGTTACAATTTTTTCAAACTCTTGCTTTGACATAATTTACCTCATTTTCTATAACTTATCTATTATATTATAAATTCTTTAAAAACACCCAGCTTTTTGGATAAATTGACGTGAATTCCATAAAAAACTCCATAATCAATCGCAAATGTTCCATCGTTGGTGTTTTCACAGTTAAACATTTACTCATTTGAGTGACATCTGCTTTGACAAGGCAGCGGATAAGGCGATAATCATCGACTCCCAACACATCACTCTTATGTGATGTGGCACAATCCGCACACATAAATCCTCCCTCAGAAATACCGATAGAGCTAATGGATGTATTTGAGCAAACCACGCAGCCATCCACATAGAAACCAACCCCAAACTCATCAGCCATCTTGAGTACATACCAGCAAGCCACAAGCATGGGATCTTCTGTTTTCAGTGAAGACAGTACACTGGTAATCCAACTATAGATACCGTCAATTCTCGTTTGGTTCATAAGCATGGCATCGGTGATTTCAAGGCATAAGGCTGCCACAGCCATCCGATGCAAATCTTCCTTGATCAAGCGATAATAATCAATGATACTGGCAGTTAAAATAAGTGGCATCGACCCTTTTTGCATATAGGTTATCTTGCTTAAGGTACAGACGGTTAATGCGGACGCATTTTTACTTGTGGGTTTGAGCACCCCTTTGGCCACAAAAGTTGAAGTTATGTCCCGATCATCAATCACTCGAATCAGCGAATCATACTCTTTATAGTCCTTACTGGAAATAATGAGTACTTGCTGCTGTAATGTTTCTGATTGCATATCAGTCTTTGTGCTCGTACCCCAATGAGACGAGCTGTCGTTTTCTGTTTCTCCAGTCCTTCTCTACACGCACAAAAATGTCGAGATGCACATTGGAAGCCAGTAACTCTTTTAGATCCTTGGTGGCTCGTTGAATCACCTCTTTGAGCAAAAGCCCCCCCTTGCCAATCACAATCCCCTTTTGAGAATCCCGTTCAACGAAAATCACTGCATCAATCCATAGACCCGAAGCATCCCGTTCCATTTTCTCAACCATCACGGCGACCGAGTGAGGAATTTCCTGCTCCGTTGTCTGAAGTACTTTTTCACGGATAATCTCACTGACAAGAAATTCCGTAGGATAATCACTTATCTGATCTGCCGGATAGTATTGAAGTGTATCCTTCATATAAGATTTTGTCACTTCCATCAGTTTTTCAAGATTATCTTTCTTATAAGCGGAAATTGGGATAATCTCCTTGAACTCATGGCGTTGCTGCCACTGAAGCAAGGTTTCGATGAGTTTTTCCTTGGTCAACTGATCAATTTTGTTTAACAAAAGAAACGCAGGCATATTCGATCGTTTGATTTGATCGAGTACAAACTGTTCTCCTGGACCAAAGGATACCGAAGCATCGACGATATAATAGACCAAGTCGACATCGGTAATACTTGTTAAGGATTCTTTGTTCATGGAACGACCCAACTGATGCTTGGGCTTATGAATCCCCGGGGTATCAAGAAAGATAATCTGTGCCTGATCATCCGTGTAAATTCCCCGAATGACATTGCGGGTGGTTTGTGGCTTATTGGAAACAATAGCGACTTTGGTATCGAGCAATGCATTGAGTAACGTCGACTTCCCGGCATTTGGACGTCCAATAAGAGCTACGAAACCTGACTTGATACTCATAGAACGTCCTCTTTGGTAAATCTCATGGGTAATAAATCATCGATTGTCTTATCCGCAAACTCCTGCCCATTCGAAAGTAATATCCGGGTTTCATCATTCAGAAGTTCCGACAGTACCTGACGGCAAATACCGCATGGTCCGGCAAGAATCTTACCATCGGTGACAATCGCAATCGCTTCGATATCCCCTTGGCGATATCCATGGGAGTATGCCGCAAAAATGGCACTTCGTTCCCCACAGTTGGTCGCACCAAAGGATGCGTTCTCAATATTTGCTCCGATGAATTTGGTTCCATCCTTTGTAAGGACACATGCCCCAACATGGTAATTTGAGTAAGGTGCATAGGCATTTTCCATCGCTTTAAATGCTTCGTCAACTAGAAATTGATATTTCATATTCATTCTCCTGTTCTAAATGTATTTTATAAATATAAGCAGACCAATGATGGCACTACCAATGGAAGCAATAAATACTCCGGCAGCCGCAAAATCCTTGATACGCTTGATGTGGATATGTGTATCCATCCAGACAAAATCGGCCAACTCCTCAATCGCACTGTTGAGATGTTCCAGCGTTATCACACTGGTGATACAGGCAACAACCCAGAGCCAGTCACTGATGGATATCCGCAGATACGCAAAAACACCTGTCACAAGAAGACCAATGATCCATTGAAACTTGATGCTACGATCGGTAGTTATTCCTACCCATATCCCAACAAAAGCCGCTGAAAACTTATTTTTTAAGCGTTGTTTTACGTCGTTGCGCAACCCCATCCAAAATCTCCTTTTGTGTTTGTAGCATCACATCTTCAGAACTCTTATCCTGATGATCAAATCCTAAGCAGTGAAGCAGACCATGAGCAAACAAGAAGCAGAACTCCCGTTTAAGTGAGTGCTGATATTCCTCTGCCTGGCGCATCATCGCTTCCATGTTAATAAAAATGTCCCCAAGTTCACTCAGGTTGGTGGTTTCAAGAATTTCTCCTTCATTCGCTGCAAAAGAGATGACATCTGTCACCGAATCCTTCGAGCGATAATCTCGATTCAATTCTTGAATACCCACATCATCCATTAAGATCACAGAACACTCAATATCCATGGGTAAATCCAATACTTCCTGCGTTCTTGTAAGAACCGGTTTTAGATAGCGTCGAAAATAATTCCATTGACGCTTCTTCGTTTGATTGATGACATTGATTTTCACAAAATCTCCTCCATGACTTATTATATCATACTGTATGTCGTTAAGTAGAGTCACTCCATGGTATAAAGTGAGATAAACATCCAAAAAATTGATGTGTTTTTATAAAAATCTGTTAAAATAATAGCGATGGGAGGAGTTATTATGTTTATCTTGGCCACACAGGCCACAAGTGCGGTTGCTATACGGTGGGATTTTGTACTTGGAGGCTTTGGTTTATTTTTATTTGGAATTAAATTTATGGGTGATGGACTCAAAAATACTGCTGGTGATAAGCTTCGGGATTATATTGATAAATATACTTCGAAGGCCTGGATGGGAATTATTGTAGGTGCGGCAATGACCTTAATTATTCAATCCAGTTCGGCCACAACCGCCATTACGATTGGATTCATCCGTGCAGGTCTTATGCGACTTGAACAAGCTGTTGGTGTGATTATGGGCGCTAACATTGGTACAACGATTACTTCTTTCTTGATTGGTTTAAAGATTGAAAACTTTGCACTTTATGTTGTGTTTGTTGGAGCTATGATTGTCCTGTTTGGTAAACGCAAAAAACACATTTACATGGGAACGACGATCCTTGGTTTTGGTATCATGTTCTTCGGTCTTAAAACCATGGGTGATGAGCTGAAACTTTTAAAAGATATTGAAATTTTTACAGATTTAACGAAACAAATGTCCGATTACCCTCTTTTGGCTATGATCAGCGGTGTTATTATGACCGCCATCATTCAGTCTTCTTCAGGCATGATCGGTATTGTACAGAAAATCTATGAGTCTGGTGGAATGTCACTGGATGCAGCCCTGCCTTTTGTTTTCGGTTCCAACATTGGAACAACCATCACAGCCATTTTAGCGGCTCTTGGTGGTTCACTGGCATCACGTCGGGCAGCTGGCATTCATACCCTGTTTAATGTTCTAGGTACCTTTGTGGCCATGCTGTTCTTGCGTCAGTTTATTCAAATCGATATTTTGATCAGTCAGTATTTTCGAGTGTCTGCTCCGATGCAGATTGCTATTGCACACATTATCTTTAATGTCGTTGCCACAGCCCTATTCTATCCATTTATTAGTGCAATGGTTAAATTAATCCGTAAGGTACTTCCTGGGGATGAGCCTGACCGTCGTGAAGTGGATACGAATCTGGATACCGAAATTATCAAATCTTTACCTTCCGGTGCCTTGGCACTCGCTAAGGATGTCACACTCAAAATGGGTGAAATTGCGATTGAAGGACTCGAGGATACACGTAAATATCTTTTGAATGGCAATGGAAATGACCGGGAAGCTGTGTTACAGCTTGAAACGATTGTCAACTCGTTGGATTCGAAAATCACTGAGTATCTACTGCTTGTGGCAAAGGAAAACCTGAGTGAAAACGATTTAGAAGAATATACGACCAACCTTCAGGTGATTAAGAACCTCGAACGGATTAGTGATTTGGCTGTTAATCTGACTGAGTTCTACGAACTGATTTTCGATAATCGTGAGAAGCTATCCGATGCGGCTCTTGAAGATATAACAGCGATGTATGATTTAGTGATTCACATGCTTTCAAGAGCGATGAGAATTTATGAGCATAAAGATTTCAACTTACACAACTCTGTCTTGGAAGATGAGAACTATCTTGACTTGCTTGAGTATAAAGCCCGTCAGAAGCACTTCGATCGTATGACACGTGAAGAGTGTGTCGCCAACGTGGGTGGCAGTGTATTTGTGGACATTCTTGGTACCATTGAACGTATTGGTGACCACGCCTGTAACATCTCTAAAAACGCTGTAAACATTCACGTTACTCATGATATCAAGCAATCACCATCCAATTTATAAAGTAAGCGTCAAGTAAACTAA